>SKLG01000004.1 GCA_007123335.1 Anaerolineae bacterium
CTCCTCCTCGACCAGGAAGGTGTGCGGTCGAGAGATCTGAAAGAGGTTTGGGTACGCAAACCGCTCGTCTCTGATCAACAGTTCGTGCAAAAGGGTTGTGCCACTACGCCAGTGTCCCAGAACAAAAAGTGGCGGCTCAATTTTGATCTCCGCTATAGCCGTGCCGTATCTTTGCTCCTCATCACGCTTGTGTGCCGACGTGGTAAGACTTGCCGAAGCCAGAAAGGCCAACGTGGGCCAATAGGTCGGATCAACCGCAAACCGGTTTTCACAGAGCAATCGCCAAAGGCCCTGCGTATCAATGCCAAATGCCGAGTAGGGCATTTTTATCCCCTTTAATCATGTGTGTCCTTTTCATATCGAACAGACAGTTCAGCGCCATCTCAGTTGAGATCCTTCAAGCATGATGTCAGGCGTCGCTCAAGAATGCGTACCCATGGCTCGTGGACCATTTGCAGATGGTCACCAGGCACTTGATGAATCTCCACTCCACCTCGGGCCAGATCGCCCCAGCCCAAATCCGGCGCTGCTTTGCGCTCTCCCTTGGGCCGCTTGCGAGCGCGAAATAGGGTGATTCGGCCTGAATAGGGCTGCACTCGATAGTTCCGCCAGGCCTCGGATTGCGTTCTGAGCATGTGTACGAAATGGCCAAACTGCTCCAGGGTCACATCGGGCATCAGAAAACGAACACGCTTGGCCTCGCCAAAGAGATGCGCGATTTGATCCTCCTCCGTAAGAGGATTCAGATCAGCCAGAGTGACGGGCACATGCTGGCCAAACGTATCGGCCAGATACTCGGCCTGATTGCGCGGCGCAGCGAGTGGCAAAGACGGCCCCTGATCGAGCAAGCCCAGAAAGGCGACCTGCTCGTTCTGTTGCTCAAGCTGGCGCGCCATCTCATAGGCGATGATCACGCCCAGCGACCAACTTCCTAGCAGGTAGGGACCATCGGGCTGGACGGTCTTGATCGCGTTGATGTAGCGTGCGGCCATATCCTCGATATGGGTATCCAAGGGCGCCTTGCCGTCCAAGCCCTGTGCCTGGATCCCGTAGAAAGGCCGCTCTTTGGGCAGATGGCGCGCCAGGTCGGCGTACCAGTGCACACTCCCCCCAGATGGATGGATAAAGAACAAGGGTCGCCGTCCATCGCCCTCTCTGAGAGGGACAAGCAATGATGCTAGTGCACCCTTGCGCTCTCGTATAGCCATCGCCAGTTGCTCAATGGTCGGTGCCCGGAAGAAATCGGCCAGAGACAGCGTTTCACCAAGACGCTCCTGGATCTTGGCCATGGCACGCACGGCAAGTAGCGAGTGGCCCCCCAGATCAAAAAAGCTATCGGTCACGCCGACACGCTCCACGCCCAATACTTCCTCCCAAATCTGTGTAAGGTGGACCTCAAGAGCATCGCGCGCCGCGACATGGTCCGCCGAAACCACGGTACGATCACCATCCGGCGCAGGCAGTGCATGGCGATCTACCTTGCCATTGGGGGTTAGCGGCAACCGATCGAGGATGACCCAGTCTTGCGGCACCATATAATCGGGGAGAGTCTTCTCAAGCTGTCGCCTGATAGAGCTTGGCTCGAGGATCGTGTTTTTCTCTGGCTGTAGGTAGGCGACCAAGCGCTTGTTGCCAGGCCTATCCTCGCGCAAGAGGACAACGGCAGCAGCCACGCCGAGCTGTGACGTCAAAGCCGCCTCAATCTCGCCCAGCTCGACGCGAAAGCCACGAATCTTGACCTGATGGTCGATGCGCCCCAAAAAGTCGAGGGTGCCATCCTCCAGCCAGCGCACCAGATCGCCGGCCTTGTACATGCGCGCCCCAGGTTCTTCGCTGAATGGGTTGGGCACGAACCGCTCCGCCGTCAGCTCTGGTCGGTTCAGATAGCCTCGCGCCAGCCCTATCCCACTCACATACAGCTCCCCGGGCACGCCCACCGGCACCGGCTGCATCCGCCCATCGAGAACGTAGACCTGGGTGTTGGCAAGAGGCCCACCGATGGGCACGCGGGGCGCGTCGACGGGTAGGTGCGCTATTGTGCAGATCGATGTCGCCACCGTCGCCTCCGTCGGGCCATAGCCGTTGAGGAAGCGATACCGCCTCGACCACTGGCGCGCCAACTGGGGCGGACACGCCTCGCCCACCGACGCAACCGTCTCTACCGTCTCGAACGCCTCCGGGTCCAACAGCGTCAGCAGCGAAGGCGGCATGTGCAAGATCGTGATCCCCTCGCCCTGGACCAGCTCGACCAACTCCCCCGGAGACAGCAGCGTCTCCCGTCGCGCCAGGCACAGACGTCCGCCATTGGTCAGGGTGCCCAGGATCTCGACCACCGAGGCGTCAAAGCTCAGCGACGAGAACTGGAGCATCCGCGTCGCCGCGCTGATGTCGAACACATCAGCCACCGCCCCCATCAGACTGCACACCCCACGATGGGCCAGCAGCACCCCCTTGGGCTGCCCCGTCGAGCCCGATGTGTAGATCACATAGGCCAGATCCTCCGGCCCCACATCGAGATCCAGGTTGCCGTCGTCCTGCGCCGCGATCCGCTCCGCGTCGCGGTCCACGCACACCGTCGCGACGCCGTCTGCGGGCAGCCGCTCCAGCAGCGCGCTGTGGGTCACCAGCACCGGCGCCTGCGAGTCGGCCAGCATGTAGGCCAGCCGCTCGCGGGGATAGTCGGCGTCCAGGGGCAGGTAGGCTCCGCCGGCCTTGAGGATGCCCAACAGGGCGACGATCATGTCGAAGGAGCGCTCCAGACAGAGACCGACCAGCGTGCCGGTAGTGACGCCGACCTCACCGAGAACACGGGCCAGTTGATTGGCCCGGCCATTGAGCTCGTCGTAGGTCATCGAGTCGCCCTGGAAGCGCAGAGCAATGGCCTCGGGGTCGGCAGCCGCCTGCTGCTCAAAGAGGTGGTGAACGGCAGTCTGGTCTGGGAAGGGGGTGGCCGTCGCGTTCCATTCCACGAGGATCTGGCGTCTCTCCGGCTCTGTCAGCACCGGCAGAGCTTCAGGCGACGCGCCGGGATTGGCGATCATGGCGCCCAGCAACGTATCCAGGTGGCCTAGCATGCGAGCAGCCGTCGCATCCTCAAAGCGCGCTCTCTCATAGATAATGCGCAACATGAGACGATCGTCTGCCCCCGCGATCAGATTAAGCGGGTAGTTGGTCTGCTCTATCGATTCGATATCCTCAATCCGCAGCGGGCCATCGCCCGATTGGAGGGTTGAGGAGGTGGGGTAATTCTCATAGACCAGGATGCTGTTAAAGAGCGGTTGACCACGCGCAACCTCGCTCCAACCCTGAATCTCCACGAGAGGGCTGTACTCGTATTGGCGCATCTCTAACTGTCGGCTCTGCAACGTGTCAAGCCAGGTCATCAGGTCCACGCCCTCAGGGATATGGACACGCATCGGCAGCGTGTTGATGAACAAGCCCAGCATGAATTCAGACCCCGCCAGGTCAGGCGGACGACCAGACACGGTGGCGCCAAAGACGACATCTTTCTCGCCGCTGTATCGGCTCAATAGGAGCGCCCAGGCAGCCTGTACCAGGGTATTCAGGGTGAGCCGATGTTGTTGAGCAAGTGCCTTTAGGGTGTCCGTAGTCACTTTCGACAGATAGATCTCTGCTTCCCCATACCCCGCCATCTCCTGATCGTTCGGGGGGGTGTCAACCACAAAGGGCGTTGGCGCGACAAATCCCTCGAGCGTCTGACGCCAAAAGCGCTCCGCTGCCTCGGTATCCTGGCGCCGTAGCCATACGATATAGTCGCGAAAAGGCCGGGGCGGATCGAGCTTTGGATCCTCCCCTCGGCTGAACGCCCCGTAAAGAGCCATCACCTCCTGAAAGAGCAGCGGCATCGACCAGCCATCCAGGAGGATGTGGTGATAGGTCCATATAAAGCGATGCGCATCGTCATCGAGACGAATGAGGCGTAGACGCATCAACGGCGGCTTGGCCAGGTCGAACCCTGCCTCTCGGTCGGCCAACGCCTGTTGCGCCAGGCGTCCTGCTTGTACATGAGATGGGTCAGCGCGCCAGTCCACCTGCTCCATGGGCAGCAGGACGTTCCGATAGACAGCCTGTACCGGCTCCTTGAACGCCTGCCCGGTGAAACCGGTGCGCAGGATGGTGTGGCGATCGACCACACGCTGCCATGCGCGTTGGAAGGCATCGACGTTAAGTATTCCCCGCAGTGTGCCGCTCACCTGCTCGACATAGACGCCCGAGCCTGGCGCATACAGGCTATGGAAATACATCCCTTGCTGCATCGGTGACAGCGGATACACGTCCTCGACGTTCTTGATCGCCATTTATCCTTGCCTCAACTCATGTTGACCACTCATTCAGGATGATGCTCCCAGCGCATTGAGGATGTCGTCCAGATCCTCCTCGTCCCAGCCAAACTCTTGGACGTCAGACGCGGTGTAGGTGCTCACATCGGCATCTGGCGCATGGGCAATCAGGTAGCGCAACGTTTCGATGAACGTCTGGGCAAGCGATTCGACGGTCTCTCGGCGATGCAGGTTCTCGCTATAGGTCCAGGTCATCTGCAATCGTTCACCAATGACGCCGCCATCGACCTCCAGCAGATATGGCCGCCGGGCTGCGGGGTCGCGATCCGGCCCTCGCGACTCCTCAGCAGGCACAAACCATCCTTCAGACATGGTCGCATCCATCTGCCCCAGGTAGTTAAAGCTCACCTTGGGCTCTGGCAGCGCTGCCATCGCCTCGCGCACCTCGTGGTTCGGGCTCCGATAACGCAACAGGCCATAGCCGAGCCCTCGACCTGGGATGGTGCGCAGTTCTTCTTTGACCGCTTTGAGGAGCTCGACGGGGTTTGTGATCGTTAGATCGAGGGCCAAGTC
>SKLG01000472.1 GCA_007123335.1 Anaerolineae bacterium
GGCCATCGAGGCTGTCACGGCGAATGGGCGCGCGCCCGATGTGCTGATCAATAGCGCGGGCACTGTTCGCCCCGGCTACTTTCACGAGCTGCCCATCGATGTCTTTCGCCAGACCATGGATATCGATTTCTTTGGTACCTTGCACCCCTGCAAGCTGGTGACGCCGATGATGATGGCCCGACGCAGCGGCCATATCGTCAACCTCTCGTCGGTGGCGGGGTTTCTGGGCGTCTTTGGCTACACGGCGTACAGCGCGGCCAAGTTTGCCGTTCGCGGTTTTTCCGACGTTCTGCGTTCGGAACTCAAGCCCTATGGCGTCCGTGTGTCCATCGTCTTTCCGCCCGACACGAATACTCCGCAACTCGTTGAGGAAAACAAGTACAAGCCGCTGGAGACCCAACGCCTCTCGGGCACGATACGTCCCGTGGAGCCCGAACAGGTGGCTGAGGCAATCGTTCGCGCCATCGGCACAGGGCGATACATCATTGCTCCAGGACTCCAGCCCCGGCTCGTTTACGCCCTGACCAACGGTTTGCAGGGAGTCGCCCGTTGGTACTTGGATCGGGTTATCGCCGGGGCGCGCAAAGAGGCGCGGCTTGACGTAACGGAACAATCCTGAACCGTCGCATCGATCAGAGCATCCATCATCGATGCCTCACCTCGTGGTCATTTCGTAGACGCGATAGGTGCGATAAGCATGGCCGCCCATCGCTTCTATGCCGCGTATCATCTTATAGTTATCCTCCAAGATCCAGGACATTTCGGCCCACTCGTATCCCTTGGAGACAGCTATTCGGCAACCCTCCTGATAAAAGAGGGCTTCCACGCCCTTGAGTCGATGCTCCTCCAACACCCCCATGATCAACACCCGCAGGCCGGTGATGCGACGCTTGTGCCATAGGAATTTGAGCCAACCAAAGGGCAAGAGACGACCATTGAGATGCACGGCCACCTGATTAAAGTCGGGCACTGTCAAAAAGGCACCGATGGGCTCGCCCTGATAAAAGGCCAGGTAGGTCAGGTCGGGATCCAGCACCGGCTTGAGGCTATGGGCCAGATAGGTGAACTCGGCGTCGGTCATGGGCACGGCGCCCCAATTCTTGGCCCAAGCCTGTCGATAAATCGGCTTGACCAGCTCCACCTCGTCTTCCAGGTGTTTGAGGTCGACGTGGCGCATCTCGATGCCATAGCGCTCCTGGGCCAAGCGCGCCACACGCTTGACCTGGGTCGGCATATTCTCCAGATTGGGGCCAAAACGAGCGACATCGATCTTGAAGGCCAGCACGTCCTTGGCTTTGGTCAGGCCATAGCGCTCTAGAAACGTCTGATAGTAGGGCGGGTTGTAGGGCATCATGATCACCGGCCGGCCGTCGAACCCATCGATGAGCAAGCCCACCTCATCATTGATGTTCAGGTTCATCGGCCCGCGCATCGTGCTGATGCCGCGTTCCGCCAGCCACTCCCTGGCCGCCGTCAGGAGCGCGGCGGCCACCTCATACTCCTCAACGGTCTCGAATATGCCGAAAAAGCCCACCGAGTCGTGCCATATCTCACGATGCCGAGGATCATCGATGGCGGCGATGGTGCCCACCGTCTGGCCGTCCCGCACAGCGCGGAACATCTGCATGGTGGCATGCTCGAAAAAAGGGTTGTGATGCGGGTCATAGTGGCGCATCCGCTCGCCGATCAGCGGCGGCACCCAATAGGGATGATCGCGATAGAGTCCAAAGGGGAACAGAATGACCTTTTTGCGGTCTGCGATGGTGGTTACGGGTTCGATGTGAATGGCGGCCATGAAGGCTCCTTGCAGATGGTTAGATAAATAAGAAGGCCTTTTTCCGCAATAACACCATGTTGATAATGCTATGATGCGCAGATCATTGGTGAGGGTCACCCGGCTTCCGTTGGGGGGACGAGCTGTTCCTCATCCGTACCCAGGGGGAAATGGGCCACATACTGCCATGGGGCGCTGGGCTCCTGGCGGCAGAGCCATATGTCGTTGACCATGAACGATGCGTGCAGATCCTGGGACGCTGCTGTGCGTAGGAACTGGGGCAACTCCTTGTCGCTTAGCTTGAGGGCCAGAGTCACATGGGGGGCATAGAGCGTCTCGTTCCACTCGCGAATGCGTTCATTCTGCATGGTGGAGATCTTGCCTACGGCACTCAAGAGGTCATCATGCAGTTCGATCATGCCGTTGTCATCGAGCACCCGCAGATAGACGGCATTGTCATCCGGAGCCTCGAAAAAGCTCACGGTGGATATGTCTACCTCAAAGGGTTGCCAGCGCACGCAGACCTGTTGCACCGGAGTGAGGAAGCGATAGTCCACCTCCTCGTCGAGGTAAAAGGGTCCCAGGACGGTGATATGATAGCCCATCGTTGGCTTGGTGGCGCCGGCGAGCCCAAGAAAGACGTCCTCAATGAGCACCTCCACCGAGCGCGGCAGCCGCACGACGAGCACATAACGCGTCCGCCCATGGTTGTCTCCCAATGCCCCTCCTCATTTGGCGCCCGTCACCTACTCCGCCCTGCTGTGACGTCTGTTCTAATGCCTGGATGACGCCATTCTAGTCGGCAAGAGGGTAATTGTCCACTGTGAGAGGGGCGTCGCCGGCTTGGGCGTCAAACATACCGACAATAAAGGGACATCGTCTGGAGACGATCCATGCGTTGAGGGTGGCCAGCGCTCTGGCCGCCCGCGCGCGTGCCGCTGAAGAGGGGTCTAACGCCTCGAATTCGTCCTCATCCAGCACGATCTGCTGGCCATCAGGCAGCACAAGGATATCCAAAGCCAGATCATGCCAACGAATCTCGTCCGGCGCGATCTCGACCTGCTCGGTGATGTTGCAGTACCAACCCTTGATGCGTCCCTGACGATCATAGATGGCCATGATGTTAAACGGTTCGCTGCGGTAGTAGAACTCGATCCAGATGTCGCCGGGCTCTAGAAGAAACGGCCCCATGTCCATCACGCGGTGGGTCCACGTGCAACGGGCGACGATGCAGCCTGGATCTTCATAGACGATGGCGCCCGGATAGCTGATCAGCGCCCGGCCCTGATGATCCACCTTGGTGATGGTGACCTCGTGCTGGGAAACCATGCTCACAATCCCAGGGCGGAGAGCAGGTCGCGGCGCAGGGCGGCAAACTCGGGCAGCGAGACCATCGCCTCGTCTCGGGGGCGGGGCAGCTCAACCGGCACGTCAAGGATTACCGTGCCTGGTCGCGCCGAGAGCACCACCACTCGGTCGCCCAAAAAGATGGCCTCATCCACATCGTGGGTGACAAAGATGAGCGTCTGGCGAAACCGCGCCCACACGTCGAGCAGCCAGCGGCGCATGGAGCGGCGCGTCAGCGCGTCCAGCGCGCCAAAGGGCTCGTCTAGCAGGACGATCTCTTGCTTGCACAAAAAGGTGCGCATCAAGGCCGCTCGCTGGCGCATCCCGCCCGAGAGGGTGGCCGGATAGTAATCCTCAAAGCCCTCCAAGCCAAAGAGGGGCAACAGCTCCCTCGCCTCCTGGCGCGCGGCGGCCATGTCTTGCCCCATGACCTCAGGCCCCAGCAAGAGATTGTCCATGACGCTGCGCCAGGGCAACAGCAGATCGCGCTGCGGCATATAGCCGATGCGCCCCAATCGCGGCGCATCGGCATCGCCATGCAGCAGGATCTCACCGGCATCAGGCGTCATCAGGCCACAGATCAGGTCCAGCAGCGTGCTCTTGCCGCAGCCGCTGGGGCCGATCAAGGTGACAAACTCCTGACTCTCTGCCTGCATCGATATCTGATGCAGCGCTTGGACGACGCGCCCATCGACACGAAACGTCTTGGACACATCGCGGATCACAATGGGCGTCGTCGCCCCCGCAGACATGTCCGATGGATGGGACTCGTGACGATCTACCGCGCTAGAGGGCATGGATTCTCCCTGCTAGTCGGGCAAATAGTCGTTGGTAAAGGCAGCGTCGGCGTCAATCTCGCGCTCCAATAGGTCATTCTCATACAACCATTGCGCAAACTCTCGCCACACCTCGGGATCCTGCACTCCCCAGCGCGGGGCGTCGTCTTGATAGCGAGGACTCAGCCACACTTGGCTGGCGCGCACCAGCTCGGCGTCGCTCTCGGGTGCATGGGCCAAGAGAATCTCGGACGCTTCCTCAGGGTGCTCGATGGCGTATGCATAGCCGCGCACCGTCGCGGCCAGGAACCGCCGCGTCAGGTCGCCCTTTTCGGCCAGCGTCGTCTCTCCGGCGATGATCACCGGCGTATAATAGTCGGGCAGGCAGCTTCCGTAAAGAGGTACGACATCAAGCTCGATCCCCCTGAGTTCGGCCTGGACGCCATCCCACCCCAAAAAGATCCAGATCAGGTCTACCCGTTCGGCAAGCAGCGCAGGAAAAGCGTCAAAGCCCACATCGACGAACTCGACCGTGTCTGCATCGGCGTCATCGCACTCCATCAGGCCGGCGAGGATCGGTTGCTCGATGGGCAGGCCGTAGGAGCCATAGATCCTGTTTTCAAAGTCCTTGGCGGTGGTAATTCCTCTGGTGCTCAAGGCAGCAAAGGCGGAGGTGTTATGCTGGATAATCGCCGCTATCGACACCACGGGGATATCGTTGGAGCGGGCGATGGTCACCTCCTCCTGAAAGCTGATTCCGAACTCGGTGTGGCCCGCGGCCACCTGTCTGAGCGCCGCCGCCGGATCGGCGGGGGATTGGATCTCTAGCGCGATGCCCTCCTCGGCATACCAGCCCTTGTCCAGTGCCACATAAAGCCCGGTGTGGTTGGTGTTGGGCACCCAATCCAGGGTGAGCACCGCAGCATCCAGTTGGTCAGGGCTGACGGGACGTCGCGGGCGCAACTGATCCA
>SKLG01000526.1 GCA_007123335.1 Anaerolineae bacterium
AGGTATCGACAATAGTGCGTAAAAAGTTGGCGAGGAGATCATCGGGCTGTGGCGCATCGGCCGGCGTCGTCGCCGCAGCCCGGCAGACCGGCGGCATGTTGGCGGACATTTGCGCCAGCAGATCAACATCGGGCTCGGGTTGCCAGAAGGCCAGCAGGCGGGTTCCAGCTTGTTCAAGGGCGGGGATATAGCGCTGCTCCACCAGACAGTTCATCGCCAACATGGCGGCCTGCTGCCAGAAGCGGAGATCGCTGCCTACGATAAACCCTGGTGGGACCTCGTGGGGCAGAGGGAGCTGAACCAGATAATCCAGGACGTCGACGGGTGAGAGGAGAATGGCGTTGTCCATAGACCAGCATAACAGCTCCGGCTCACCCTCGGGCATGATCATTCCTGCGCCAAGAGCCTCTGGCGAGGGGCAGGGACGTTTGCCCACACCTGGCAGCCAGCAGGTGACAGGCTCGCCTCTGGTGCTCGATGTCTTGGGAACCACCTCCGTAGTATAGCGGTCCAGATGCCGCAGCAGCGCTTCTGTATTGACCAAACTGGGATGTCGAGCTACCTGAGCGCGCCTGCCCCTGCGCAGTCGGGGCGATATCGCCGTATCCTCGCCCCACAGAGCAAAACATTGGCGACCATACAGCCATGTGCCATGTAGAATATGCATACCGCCTCACAACGATCCACGCAGCGACCTGCGCGCCAAAAGAATGTCGCTGCCAGACTGATCCATCCAGATCCGATACCCATCTTTTATGATACCATAACTGTGACCAAATCCAGCAAACGCGCAACGCTTTGTTCATCTGCTCACCTATGGTATACTCTTCGCGCGGGCCGCTTAGCGGCTCAACCACGATCCCCGCCAGGCGAGATTCAGGAGGCTCGATATGGATCTGCACTATACCCCTGAGCATGAGATGGTACGCAAGATGGTGCGCGATTTCGCCGAACAAGAGATCGCCCCCACCATCAAGGAGCATGACCGCGAGCAGTCCTTTGATCGTGGCCTGCTGAATAAGATGGCCGAGCAGGGACTCCTGGGCATCTGTCTGCCCGTCAAGTATGGCGGCGCCGGCATGGACTATATCGCCCTCGGCATTGCCTGTGAGGAGCTGGAGCGCGTGGACACCTCTGCGCGCGTCATCCTCTCGGTGCACGTGGGGCTGAATAGCATGACGTTGCTCCAGTGGGCCACGGAGGAGCAAAAGGAGCGCTATCTCGTCCCTCAGGCGATGGGGGAGCGCATCGCCACCTATGGCCTCACCGAGCCCAACGCCGGCAGCGACGTGGCCGGCCTCCAGACCACGGCGCGCCGCGACGGCGATCGCTATATCCTCAACGGCGAAAAGATGTGGATCTCTCTCGCCGATGTGGCCGACCAGTTCCTCATCTTTGCCTACACTGACAAGGCGGCCAAGCATCGCGGAATCAGCGCCTTTATCGTCGAACGCGAGTTCCCCGGTGTCGAGACGGGCACCATCCACGGCAAGCTGGGCGTGCGCGCCGGCAACAGCGGCTCCATCTCGCTCCAAGACGTAGCTGTGCCCGTGGCCAACCGTCTGGGCGAGGAGGGCGAGGGGTTCAAGATCGCCATGAGCGCTCTGGACAATGGCCGCTACACCGTCGCCTGGGGCAGTGTGGGCCTCATCCGCGCCTGCATCGAGGCCAGCGTGCGCTATGCCAACGAGCGCCACACCTTTGGGGTGCCCATCGGCGAGCACCAATTGGTGCAACAGATGATCGCCCAGATGGTCCAGCGTCGCGACATCGGCGAGCTGCTCTGCCTCAAGGCGGGCTGGCTCAAGAACGAGGGCCGGCGCAACACCCGCGAGACCTCTATGGCCAAGTGGTATTGCTGCGACGCCGCCTTTGATTCGGCAGCCGATGCGGTGCAGGTGCACGGCGCGTACGGCTATTCCGACGAGTATGACGTGGAGCGCTACCTGCGCAATTCCAAGGGCGCGGTCATCTATGAGGGCAGCCGCGAGATTCACACCATCATGCAGGCCCAGTACGCCCTGGGCTATCGTGAGGACCGGCCATTGCGCTGTGAAATGCCCGCGTATGATCTGGACGAGTGGGAGGCAGAGGCATAGCGCGCGTGGCGATATGTACATGGATAGGGCAGGATAAACAGGATAAAAACCTGGAAATATCCTGAACATCCTGCCTATCCATGTTGACGGCGTTGGGCGGCGATCAGATCGCCCGCATGAGCGCCGTCCATGTGAGGAGGAAGAACTTGCACGCCATTGTTTGTATCAAATCCGTCCCCGACACGACCGAGGTGCGTTTCAACCCAGAGACGAATACCTTGATGCGCGACGAGGTCGAGTCGATCATCAATCCCTTTGATACCTATGCCATCGAGGAGGCGCTGCGGCTCAAAGAGGCCCACGGAGGCAAGGTGACCGTCTTGACCATGGGGCCGCCCAAGGCCGAGAAGGAGCTGCGTGAGGCGGTGGCCATGGGCTGCGACGAGGCGATCTTTTTATCCGCCCGCGAGTTCGCGGGCTCGGATACCTGGGCCACGGCCTATACTCTGGCGCAGGCCATCCGCCGCATCGGCGCCTATGACATCATCTTCTGCGGCAAACAAGCCATGGATGGCGACACGGGCCAGGTAGGACCCGGCGTCGCCAATCAACTTGAAATTCCCCAGTTGACCTATGTCTTCAAGGTTCGGGAGATCGACCTGGAGGGACGCTCCATTCAGGTTGAGCGTTTGCTGGAGGAGGGGCGCGAGGTGGTCGAGACGCGGCTGCCGGCCTTGTTGACGGTAGTGAAGGATATCAACCAGCCGCGCTACCCGACCTTTCGCGGTATCCGCACCGCCCGCCGCCTGGAGATCCCGGTGTGGGGCGCTGCCGAGATCGAGGCCGCGCCGCAGTATCTGGGCCTCGATGGCTCGCCCACGCAGGTGATCCGCGTGTTCACCCCGCCCAAGCGCGAGGGCCGGGTGGAGATGATCGATGGAGATTCCGTTGACGCGATGGCCGACGCCCTCGCCGACCGGCTTTTGGGCGACAAGGTCGTATAGGGGGACGCCATGCCACTCTTGATCATTGACGAACAAGCCTGTATCGGTTGCGGCGCGTGCGTGGACGTATGCCCTTTTGCCGCGCTTGAGATGATAGATGATATTGCCGTCGTCAACGACAACTGCACAGCCTGTAGTGCCTGCCTGGAGGTCTGCCCTGTCGACGCCCTCAGTCTGCCCGAGCGCCAGGCCGAGGCTCCGGGGGCTGTCGATTCCTATCGCGGTGTGTGGGTGTGGGTGGAGCAATTCAACGGCCAGGCGTCGAGCATTTCCTGGGAGATGATGGGCCAGGGGCGCCTGTTGGCTAACCAATTGGGGGTATCCCTCACCGCCTGCGTACTGGGCGAGAATGCGCACCCTCTGGCCGAGGAGGCCATCGCCTATGGCGCCGACCGCGTCTTTTTAGCCGAGGATCCCACGCTGCGCGTCTATCGCACCGAGCCCTATTCCAAAATCTTGTATGCTTTGGTGCGTGAGCATCGTCCCGAGATTTTTCTGCTGGGCGCCAGCTCTCGCGGGCGCGACCTGGCGGGCTCGGTGGCCACTGATCTGTACACAGGGCTTACCGCCGATTGCACCGGGTTAGAGATCGATCCCGAGACGCGCCTGTTGCGGCAGACCCGCCCGGCTTATGGCGGGAACATCATGGCCACCATTCTGACGCCGCACCATCGCCCGCAGATGGCCACCGTGCGCCATCGCGTGTTCGAGGTTCCGGCCCGCGATCCGGCGCGTCAGGGCCAGATCGTGCCGGTGTCGGTATCCTTGAGCGAGAACGACATCGTGACCCGCGTCGTCGATTTCATCGTCGAGGAGGAGGAGGTCAATCTGGCCGATGCCCGGATTATCGTCGCCGGCGGGCGCGGCGTAAGTGGCTCTGAGGGGTTCGAGCCGTTGCGCGAGCTGGCCCATGTGCTGAATGGCGCTGTGGGCGCCTCGCGGGCGGCGGTGGACGCGGGATGGATACCCTACGCCCATCAGGTGGGCCAGACCGGGCGCACCGTGCGCCCCGATCTGTATATCGCTTGCGGCATCTCGGGCGCCATCCAGCACCGCGCCGGGATGTCCACCGCGCGGGTCATTGTGGCCATCAACAAGGACCCCGAGGCGCCGATTTTTGATGTCGCGACATATGGTATCGTCGGCGATCTGTTTCAGGTGGTGCCGGCGCTCACTGCCCAGTTTCGTCGAAAGCTCAGAACATGACAGACGTGGACGATGCCGAGCTGGCGCCCGCGTTGGGCTCAACGCCCGTTCCAAAGGTGCACATCAATGAGGCTTGGTGCAAGCACTGCTATATTTGCGTCAGCGTCTGTCCGCGAGGGGTTCTGACGCTGGACGAGTCCCGGCTGGTGGGTGGATATCGCCCTGTTGTGGTCAAGGACGATGATGCGCGATGCACAGGTTGCCGCAACTGCGAACTGCTCTGTCCCGATCTGGCTATCCAGGTCGATGTGCCCGAGTCTTCTCACAGATAACACCGCGCATATGGCAGCGTGCCGGCTCTACGCAACGAGGTAGCCATGAGATCGAGGGGTAGGAACGAGAGCGGCGATCAGCGATTCGGATCACCCATCGCCAGCGTGCTGCAGGCCGGCAGGCATTTCCTGCAGGGCGATGAGGCCTGCGCCGAGGGCGCCATCGCCGTCGGATGCGACTTTTACGCCGGTTACCCCATCACCCCGGCCAGCGAGATCATGGAGCATCTGGCGGAGCGCTTTGCGGAATTGTCTGAGGGTAGCTCGGGCCAAGCTCGCGTCTTTGTGCAGATGGAGGACGAGCTGGCCTCCA
>SKLG01000413.1 GCA_007123335.1 Anaerolineae bacterium
ACCACCCGCTGCAACAGCCCATCGGCATAGCGCCTGTCGTTAGAGACACAGACGACGGCCAGGGTGGCCAGATTCCAGCTATCCTGGTTATCGACCTCGGCGATGGACACATTGAACTCGTTGCGCACCCGGGCCACGATCGAGCGCACCACGCGGCGCTTGTCCTTGAGGGAGAATCCTTCCGCCACTTCTAGGTCCAGTGTACAAAGCCCGATGATCATGCCCGCCTCTCCGCCTAGAGGCACGCCGTCGCGCGGGTCAGCGTCCGCCTCCCTCACTCAATCCAGAGAACATTCTGCCACACCTCGATCGCGTCTGGCAAACCAGCTCCTCGTTTCCACACCTTTGGGAGGTGAGCTATCAGCGGTGCTGGTAGTGAATGGCCCCGATCCCCTGGGCCATGGCCGCTTCCATGAACGCCTCAGGCACCGTAGGATGGGCGTGGATCGTCTCGGCGATATCCTGGGCGGTGGCGCCCAGCCTCATGGCCAGGGCCGCCTCGGCGACAAGATCGCTGGCGCGGGGCCCCATGATGTGCACACCCAACACCCGGCCGCCGCCCTCGCCGTCACGTTCGCAGATCATACGCACCTGGCCCTCGGTCTCGGCCAACGCCAGCGCTCGGCCATTGACGTTAAAGGGGAACCGCGTCACATTGACGTCCAGCCCCTGTTCCTTGGCCTGTTCCTCGGTGATGCCGACATCGGCAATCTCGGGCATGGTAAAGATGCAGTTGGGCACGACGCGATAGTCGGCCACTCGATGGCCGCCCAGCGCATTCTCCACGGCCACCTCGGCCTCATAGGAGGCGACGTGAGCCAACATCAAGCCGCCGATGCAATCGCCGATGGCATAGATGCCGGGGACCGATGTCTCCAATCGCTCGTTCACCTGGATGGCGTCGCCCTGAAGGCGCACGCCCGCCTCCTCCAGCCCCAAACCCTCGGTGTAGGGCCAGCGCCCGGTGGCGATGAGCACCAGGTCGCCCTCGGCAAAGTCCTCTTTGCCACGGCGCTCATACTCGACCCGCAGCGCCCCATCCACCTGGATGATTTGTTTGAACTCCAGGCCGATGGTGACGGACATCCCCCGACGCGACAGCATGGCACGCAAGCGCTTGGCCAACTGCTGCTCGGCGTCGCGCAAAAAGGTCCTGCGGCCCAGGATGGTAACCTCGACCCCCAGAGCCTGCAAGATACAGGCGAACTCGACGCCGACGACGCTGCCGCCGACGATGACGATGCGCTCGGGCAGGCTGGTCAGCACCAGCAGGTCGTCGGAGGTGATGACGCCCGGCAGATCAGCACCGGGGATAGGCACCAGGGCGGGCACCGAGCCGGTAGCCAGGATGGCCTTGGGCGCGCTCAGATAACGCTTTCCGGCGCTCGACTCTACCGATACCTGTCCGTCTCGCTCCAGGGCGCCACAGCCAACCACCTGTTCGACGCCGTATGCATCCAGCAGATGGGCGATCCCACCCACCAGCGTCTGCACCACCTCGAGCTTGCGCGCGGCGATCTTGGGCCAATCGGGCTTCACATGGCCCTCGATGGCCACGCCAAACTCACCAGAGACCAGATCGCGGTACAGCTCGGCATCGCGAACGATGGTCTTGGTGGGGATGCAGCCGCGATTCAGGCATGTCCCTCCCAGGTCGCGCTTTTCCACCAGGGCCACCTTGGCCCCACGCTGCGCCGCGCGGATGGCGGCGACATATCCGCCGGGACCGCTGCCGATGATGATGAGATCATGGGTCTGTGTCATGATGATGTTCTGTCCTCGTTGTCCTTATTCTCCGTCCCCCCCCAGCCGATCACTCTTCCGGGGGCGACTCTTGCTCGATCCGATAGGTGGTCGATATCTCTGCGTTGAGCGAGGCCGTGACGCTACAGTATTTGGTTTGCGAGAGCTCGATGGCCCGCGCCACCGCCTTCTCAGACACGTCCCATCCGCGCACCACGAACTCGACCTCGATCTTTTCATAGCGTCGCGGATGCTCTTCGGCCCGGGTGCCCTGAGCCTCGACATAGAAGGCGGTGACATGCTGGCGCTTTTTCCGAAGCACCGAGATGACATCCATCGCCATGCAGCCCTGCAGGGCGAGGAGCAAGGCCTCGGTGGGCCGCACCGCGCTGCCCAGGCCGCCGAACTCCGGATCGCCGTCCAGGACTATTGCCGCGCCCGACGTCTCGGCCCGGCCGACGAACTGCAATCCCTCGATCCATGTCAGGTGCGTCTTGTTGAGCGCCTTGTTGGCCATCTCGTCCTACCTTTGCGTGATCCCACCTTCCTACCACCTCTTAGGCGGGGGAAACCCCTCATCGCCCTATTTCGATGGTGGACAAGTAGATGGGGAAAAAGACCTGATAGCCCTCGACGATGCCCAGATGACGGCCATTCCAGCCGCCCATGGCCAGGACGAACGCCCCACCACGAGCCTCGGCCAGGGCCAGGCTCAGGTTGCGCCATTCGCCGACGAGGGGGCTGTCAAAGCTCGACCAGGCGTCGTTGGCCACATCATAGCGCTCGTTAAAGCCAAAGCCGCTCTCCCACCCCCCGCCGACGACATAGAGGCTGCTCTGAGACAGCGCCATGCCGTGGCCCGCGCGGCGCAGAGCCATGGGCGCATGGGTCATCCAGACAGACTCCTGGTCAGCATCCAGCGGCAGAGACTGAACCAGCGCCAGATCCTGCTCACCATCATAGCCGCCGACGACATAGAGCCGCTCCTGGGCCACCGCCGCCGCCGCAAAGCCCCTGGCGCTGGGCAGAGGCGTGCGCTCACGCCACACCTGCTCCTCGGCGTCCAAATAGTACACGGTGTCCAGATAGCGCCGGCCATCCCAGCCACCGACGAGATAGATGCCGTGATCGTCGGCCGCCAGGGCATAGGCGCAGAGGGCTTGAGGCAGCGGCGGCCCCTGCTCCCAGGTATCGATGAGCGGATCATAGACCTCGACCGTCGCCAGCAGCTCGCCGTCTTCGGCCAGGCCGCCGGGCACATAGATGCGGCCGTTCAAGACGGCGGCGCCGATATTCGCCACCGGCGAGAGTTTCGACGCGCGATAGGCCCAGCGATCGTCCACCGGATCATAAGCCATCACCTGGGCGCTCACGCCGTCGCGACCGATGCCGCCGATGACATACACCGTGCCATCCAGCGTCGCCGCGGCAAAGCGGCTGCGTGGGCTGGGCATCTGAGCCAACGCGCGCCAACGCGAGGGATTGACCAGGGCCACCTCGGCAGCCGGCGCCGCAGCGCTATCCATCAAGCGCGTCTGGGCATCGGCGGCGCCGGTTCGCGCGGCCGGCCACACACTGATGGCCACAAAGAGCACCAGCACAAGGCCGACGACAATGGCCTGAACCGGAGACAGCGGCCAGGAAACACCGGCCAACGGCGGACTGGGGGGCAAAACCTCTGGCGTGTCGCCCTCGGGCGTCGGCTCGTCACGCTCTTCACGCTCGTCGATATGGATCAGGCCACACTGGATGGCGCACAGGGTGGCCTCGGTGCGCGACTCGACGCCGAGCTTGGCGTACACATTACGCAGGTGCGCCTTGACCGTGTTGATGCTGATATCGAGCTCGACGGCCACTTGCTGGTTGGTGGCGCCGGTGGCCACGCGCTCCAGGATCTCCAGCTCGCGGTCGGTGAGCTCTGACAGCCCCTTGTCACGCCCATCGATGGTATCCATATCGCGCCGATTGTACCATAGGTAGGAAGGGCCAACAAACGCCATGAGGGCGAGCAGGTGGAAAAAGCCGGGCCATCGCCTTGATGCCGGAAGCGATTGCACAATAGAAGCGCCGAGTGTCTGCGATCCCATACGTCTGGTGCAGGCCTGACTGCTTTTTGACAACCATGGGCAGATGAACGGGGATATGCTATAATAATCGACAAAATCATCGGTATTAATTGGCTATGAAGCAAGGATAATCCAAAAGACATAGCTGAGTGATGAAATCTCGAGATTCTGGCGCGCACATTTCTGCACACATCCTCGTTTAGCGGCTTATAAGCCAGAAGGTGGAAAGATGGCCCGACGACGGCGACGACGACGATCCAATACCGGCATCCCCGGCCTCTCCTTTTCGTGGAAGCGCGCCTTGGGCGTGTCCCGAGCCCGCCAACAATTCGCCCGCAAGACCGGCATCCCCACCACCCGTTCCGGGCTATATCGCAAGATTGGGCGATCGATGTCTGGCGGTTGCTTGTTGCCGCTCTTGTCGGCACTCCTGCTGATCGGGCTGGTGTTGACGATCCTGGGCATCTAGCGCGCTCTCGATACGTCCCCCGCTGGATTCCCGGCAGCGAGTCGATGAAGGCGCCCATGCCGATCGTCTAGGCTATGGACCGCGTTGCCGGGCGTTTGATCGTGCCGTTCAGACTCGACGTGACATTTCAGCCGTTGCTTCTCTCCGCGGGGTGGCGCTTTCCATCGCAAGCAGTTTGTCGTATATTCCTAGAGTCTCGACGGACCGCCTCGGCACCCTATCATCGCTTCATCCACAGGGCATAGGTGGACAATACATCTGCGCATCGGTTTCGCCGAATCGCCCTGCATGTTAGGCAAGGAGAGTACACACCGTGGTAAATGGGAATGCGACAAGCTCGACCGGCAACACCCGCTTTTTCAAGACCTTTCTGGCGCTCTTTGGGCTGGGCCTTCTCGGCGTGTTATCTCTGGTGCCGACGATCACCACCCAACTGGATGCCGTACCGCCAGAGTTGGCCGCGCTACCTGCGCCGCTGTTAGTGGCCGTTTTGGCGCTCAATCCCTTGATCCTATTGGCCATCTCTGTGGCTGTGGGCACCCTGCT
>SKLG01000048.1 GCA_007123335.1 Anaerolineae bacterium
AATTCCAGCTCAATCTGGTGGATATGCAGCTCTTGGACGAGGGCCTTGAGCTCCTCCTCGGTAGAGGGCAGCTCGAGGGGCCGTTCTGCCGCAAGTTCGATAGCCTTTTTGCGGAATATTGATTGCACCATGTGAAGAAGTCCAGCTCCCGTATGGACTATATGGCTCCTATGTTGGCGTGTATGCGCTTGAGCTTATCACCGGCATAACCGGGCATTATACATAAGGCGGCGCAACGGTCAATTTTCGGTATCAACCAGCCCTTTACTCACCAAGATACCGGTCAGGGTAGCGCCCAGTAGACGGACCAGTCGCGTATCCTCGGCGCTCCAGGTGCGCTCGGTGCACTCGGCGGAGAGGCCGAGGATGCCCACCAGCCGCTCCTCCCACATCAAGGGCACCTCGAGCAGCGAGAGGACCCCCTTGGCTCGCCACCGCTCCCGGTTGGAGCCGACCTCGGGCGGCAGGTCGGATACCCGCGAGACGTCAAGCACATCCATATCCTGGAGCCGATCGAGGGCCCAGCCGCCAGTATGGGGGCGCGATTGCTCCCACGAGGCCAGTCCCTCGTCGTGCCACTCGAAAAAGCGGCGTACGCGCCTATCGTCATCAAACAGCGCCACATAGCCACGGTCGGCGTCGGCGAGATCAGCCAGCTCGGCCAGGGACTGGGCGATAGCGTCATTCATCTCGAGTTGTGGCGTGCGCAATAGGGAGGAGGCCATGTCAATGACGGTTCGCTCCATGAAGGAATAGTGGCGCAACTGCTCCTCCATGCGTTTATACCCGCTCACATCGTCGGCCACCCAGACGAACTGGCGGATCTCGCCAGCGTCGTCGCGCACGGGGGCAACGCTGACCGCGATCCAGCAGGATTCTCCTGTGCGGGTGTGCGCGAGGAACTCTCCCCGCCATGGGTTGCCCTCGGAGACCTGAGCGATCATCTCATCATAGTCCTGCCCATCCGGCGGATACCAGTTGAGCTCCACCGGCGTGCGTCCCAAGGCTTGCTCCTCGGCATAGCCGGTCACATCGACGAATCGCGGGCTCACATACTCGGCGCGACCCCGGCGGTCGGTGATCAACACCATGGCCAAGCTCTGTTCGACGGCCTGGGTAATGCGCTCTAGTTCTAGCTGGGCCTGTTTATGCTCGCTGATATCCACAAAGGTCAAGATGACCCCATCGACAATGTTCTCGCGGGTGCGATAGGGCATGGCGTGCATCACGAACCAGGAACCATCCGCCGTCTGCACCTCCTTTTCCAGGGTGCTCAGGTCGGCCAACACCTTTTGCACGGTTCCGGCCAGATTCTCGGATACCAGACTCGTGCCAATGTGCTCAATGGGGCGGCCCACGTCGGTCGTGATCAGGTGTGCGACGCGGGAGGCCGCCGGGGTAAAGCGGCGCACGATGCCGTCGCGGTCCAGAAAGATGACGCCGACCTGGATGCTCGTCAACAGGTTGCTCATATCACTGTGCGCGCGGGTCAGCTCTTCGATCTTGCCGTTGAGCTCGGCATTCACGGTGACCAGCTCTTCGTTGACCGATTGCAGCTCCTCCTTGGAGGTCTGTAGCTCTTCGTTGGTGCTCTGCAGCTCCTCGTTGGAGGATTGCAGTTCCTCGTTGGCGGCCTGGAGATCCTGGTTCGACTCTTCCAGTTCCTTGACGGTAGCCTGCAAATGGTCGCGGGCCGACCGGAGTTCCTCGCGCAGCGACGCGTCGTCATACGCATCGCGTTCGTCCTCCCCGATCTCGGCCTTGGGCTCGGGCTCTGTCTTGTGCCCCAGAGGCTCGAACAACACCAGCAGAAGGTTCTTCATCGATGCCCCCGCATCGATCGGCTTCACCGTCAACCGGACAAACTCGTCCCCGCCGTTGGTGCGCACACGCACACGTTCGTGCACCACCGGTTTATGCTCGCGAGCCGCCTGGCGTATGCTGCTCGAAAGAGGGGCCCGCAAGCCCTCACGGGCCATGCGCGTGAGGCTCAAGTTGGCCTCACCGGGCGCCGGCTCCAGATATCGACCGGTGGAACCGTGGAAAAAGAGACCTTGTCCGCGCTCGTCGACCAGGACAGCCGGTGGCGTGTGCATGCTGAGCAGCATGTCCTCGATCGTTTCGCGCAAAGCGAACTTGGTCCCCGTCCGCATGGTGGCGCCCTCCCGGCCAGGGCGATGCTCAAACAGGCCCAAATCCCATATCGGCATCCGACTGGGCTGTTCCTTCCGTCTGAATAGTTTAGCCCGATTATCCAGCGGCTCAAAGAGATGGCTGTGCTCGCCCAGCGATTCGGCGGTGCCCAACAGGAGCAGGCCACCGGGCTTGAGCGCATAGTGAAAGATGGGCACGACCTTACGCTGCATCTCGGCGCTCAGATAGATGAGGAGATTGCGACAGCTCACCAGATCCATGTGCGAAAAGGGCGGGTCCTTAATAAGATTGTGGACGGCAAAGACGACATTATCGCGGATCGTCTGGGCCACATGCAAGACGTCCCCTTCGCGCACGAACCAGCGACGCAGCCGATCGGGCGAGACGTCGCCGGCGATGCTCACCGGATAGATGCCATTGCGCGCGCGGTTGATGCCGTCCTCGTCCAGGTCGGTGGCGAAAACCTGAAGCTCGAACTGTCGATCGAGGTTGTCCATGGCCTCACGGAAGAGGATCGCCATCGAGTAGGCCTCTTCGCCGGTGGAGCAGCCCGCCACCCAGACGCGCACAGGGTCGTCGGGAGCGTGGTCCACGAGCAATTGTGGAATTCCCTCGCGTTCCAGCACGTCAAAGACCTCTGAGTCGCGAAAAAAGGAGGTAACCCCGATGAGGAGCTCACGGAAGAGACTGCGCGCTTCCGATGGATGATGTCGCAGGTATTGGGCATAGTCAGGAAAGCGGTCGATGCGATGGACCGCCATGCGCCGCTGTATGCGCCGAATGATGGTGTTTCGTCGATAAGCACTCAGATCGTGGCCGATCTCATCACGGATCGCCTTCAGGACGGTCTGCAGCGCTTGTTCATCCTCGAGCGCCAGCTTGGTCTCCATCGACGGACGGAGCAACTGCATCTGCGCATAACTGAGGAGTTGGTCCGACATATCCTCAGGGGCGAGCACACTGTCAACCAACTTGGTGGCGATGACGCTGTAGAGCATATTATCATGGGTAGCGGTGGCGGGATCTTGCACCATGACCATGCCCCCGGCGCCCTTGATGGTCTGCACGCCCAGAGTGCCGTCGCTGCCCGTGCCCGAGAGGAGGATGGCCACCGCCTTGTTACGGCGGTCGTAGGCCAGAGAGCGCAAAAAGAGGTCGATGGGTAGATGCAGGCCGGCCTGGTCACGGGGGCGCAGGCGAAAGCAGCCATCGCTCAGCGTCACGTCACGGTCGGGCAGGTTCACATAGATCGTGTCGGGCTCCACCGGCATGCCCTCTGCGACGCGGTGGACGGGCATGGGCGTCCAGCGAACCAACAGCTCGTGCAGCGCGCTCTCGCCCGTGGGCAACATGTGCTGAATGATGACAAAGGCCATGCCGGTGTCGGGCGGCAGATTGTTCAGAAACGTCCGCAATGGATCGAGGCTGCCCGCCGAACCGCCTATCCCCACGACGGGGAAGGCATCGACTTGCTCCTCTACCTCGTCTGCGACGGCGTCGTCTGAGATAGCGTCGTCTGCGACCGCGTCGTCTGCGACGCCATCGTCTGCGACGCCCTGTTCTCTCGCATTCTGATCGGCCTGTTCGTCAACCTTCGCCCCGGATTCACCGGGAGTTGTCATGTCGGCTGGGGGCTGTTGGTCAGGGTGGTTCTCTACGTTCTGCTCGTCGACTCGTCCCTCGTCCTCCTGCGGCATGTTCATCCCTCCCCTCTCTCATGCGCTAGGAGCCGATGGCTTCAACCATCCTGCACGCGTATTATACCCATAACTCTTATAGCATCAAAGCGATAATATGCCAAGCCATGGCGATCTTGTACTCGCCCATTCGGTTGCTGGAAGCCTCCTGGGGCATAGCTTCCCTATGCTCTTGCTGTTTCACAAGCACTGGCTATCGCTCCACGGTGCGCCATCGGCGCCACTCGTAGTAGCGCCGGGCGATGGCGCCCAGCCCAAAGAGAGTGGCGAACAGGGCCACAATCCAGCCCAAAAAGGGGATGCCGCGCAAGAGAACGTAGACCAAGATCCCCAGCAGCCAGGCCCCTACATGTCGCGACGGCTCCGTAGGCAGCACCCAGCGGGCGCCACCCGATGCCAGGCCATAGTCGGGCTTGATGTAGCTCCGGGGGGAACCGCCCTCCATGAGCAACCGACCGAGGGCCAACGCCACCACCAGCTTGGTCCCATATTGCACCAGTATGAGAAAGACGAAAAAGGCCAGGGAAAGCGCCGAAAAGCCCAGGCCGGCGATGTTCCGCGATAGCTCACCCAGGGTGATGAACCCGACAAAGAGCGCGGTCACCGCCACCAGGCCAAAGAGCAGGCCCACGGCGACAAAACCGGCCACCCAGGTCAGGAACCCCCAACCCAGGCACCACCAGGGCTCACGACGCAGTTCTTCCATCGTCTGCACATAGAGGGCGGGGATAAAGCGCAGCGCCAGCGCACCGAGGATGAGCAACGTGACAAACTCGCGCACCCGCGCCAGAATCCACCGGCCGATGGCCAACAGAAGAGAGGGGATCGTCCAATCCTCCTCTGGCGGCGGCTCGGGAAGCACGTCGTCAGGCACGGGCGTCCGATACACCAATCCGCCGCCGGGCTCGACGCCCACCGCCGCGTCCTGGGGCACGGGGCTGGTGTAGATCAACTGGCCCTCGATACG
>SKLG01000284.1 GCA_007123335.1 Anaerolineae bacterium
GACGTAGCGGGATGAGCGGGCGCTTGGCGGCGCGGGCGGACGTCAGTACAATGGGCGCAAATCGCTCAGGGGAGGGTGGATTATGGACACCGTCAAGATCGGCATCGTGGGTTGTGGCAACATCAGCGCGGCGTATCTGCGCACCGCTCAGACCTTTCGCATCCTCGAGGCGCGCGCCTGCGCCGATATCGTCCCCGGGCGCGCCGAGGAACGCGCGGAGGAGTTTGGCGTGCCCCGAGCCTGCTCGGTGGAGGAGCTGCTGGCCGACCCACAGATCGACATCGTCGTCAACCTGACGACGCCCCAGGCCCATCACGCCATCAGCCTGGCGGCCATCGCCGCCGGCAAGCACGTCTATAACGAAAAGCCGCTGGCGGTGACGCTGGCCGAGGGGCGCGATATCTTGCAGGCGGCCCAGGCCAGAGGGGTGCGGGTCGGCTGTGCACCGGGGACCTTTCTGGGGGGCGGGCTCCAGACCTGCCGGCGGCTCATCGACCAGGGCGCCATCGGCCAGCCGGTGGCCTGCACCGCGTTCATGATGAGTCACGGCCACGAGAGCTGGCACCCCGATCCAGCCTACTACTATCAGGTGGGCGCCGGTCCCATGTTCGACATGGGCCCCTATTATTTGACCGCGCTGACCACGCTCTTGGGGCCTATCTCCACCGTCGCCGGGATGGCCGGCATTCAGATCCCCGAGCGCACCATCACCAGCAAGCCCAAGCACGGCCAAAAGATCCTTGTTGAGACGCCGGACCATGTCACCGGCACGATGCGCTTTGCCAGCGGCGCCATCGGCACCATCGTGACCACCTTTGCCACCTGGTATTCGCAGCTCCCACGGATCGAGATCTATGGCACCGAGGCCACGTTGAGCGTCCCCGATCCCAACACGCTCGGCGGGCCGGTGGCCATCTGCCCGGCGGGGCAACGCGAGTTCCAGCAGGTGCCGCTGACCCACGGCCACGCCGACGGACGCGCCATGTGGGGGATCGGCGTCGCCGACATGGCCCACGCCATCGTCGCGGGGCGGCCGCATCGGGCCACGGGCAACCAGGCCTATCACGTGTTAGAGCTGATGCATGGGCTGCTCGGCTCCTCCGCTGAGGAACGCCATCGGCCCATCGCCAGCACCTTTGCCCAGCCAGCGCCTCTGCCCCCAGACCTGCCCGAGGACGCCCTGGACGACTGACCTTCGCATCGTTCTCCATGGGGCGCGGGCCTCTGGCCCGCTCTTCCTCCACCCAGCGACGAGCGAGGCGGAGAGGCGGGTGAGGACACCCGCGCCCCACACCTCGCGGTTGGGCGCTAGCGAGGCTCATCCTTGTCTGGCCGCATGCGGCGCTCCCAATCGTTGCGCAGGCGCTCGCCTTCTTCTTGCAGACGCTGTCGCTCCTCGCGCCAATAAGCGGCGATGCGTTCGCCCAACGAGGGCGGCTCCTCGCCATAGAAATCGCCCTCGCGAAACATCGAGCGATTGGCCGACGAGGGGATCACCACCCGCAGCGCCTTGGGCACCACCTCGATGGTTAGCGGCGTATAGCCCGCCGGATCACCATCCAGGTGCAGCGGCAGACGCTTTTCCGCGCGTATGGTGATGAGGCGCCCGTTATAGACATCGACGCTGGGGTCTCCGCGATGTTTGCCCAAAGCCAGGAGCACAAATTGCCGCAAGGCGTCGAGGGTCTTGCTGCCTTTAAAGATGTACAGCTCTAGCTCGCCATCGTCCAACTGTGCCTGAGGAGCCAGGCGCCACCACTGCCCATAGAGGGGGATGTTGGTGACCACAATCATCAAGGCGCGGCGACGATGCACGCGGCCATCCACATCGAGGGTGACGCGGGTGCCGCGCAGGCCAAGGGCGAGGGCCAGAGCGGTGACGATATAGCTGAGCTGGCCAAAGGTGCGGCGCACTTCGCGATGGGGCTCGATGTCGTGAGCTACCTGGGCGTCAAAGCCCACGCCGGCCCAGAGCACAAAATAGCGGTCTTCCACCTTGCCCAGATCGATGTGGTGAGGTTGGCTCTCCACGAGAAGACGCGCTGCTTCTTGCAGCGTGTTGCGCTGCATCGGCGTCCACACCGGGATGCCCACCATATGCGCCCACACATTGCCGGTGCCCACCGGCAAGACGCCCAGAATGCACTCGGAATGGGCCAGGCCAGAGGCGACCTCGCCGAGGGTGCCATCGCCCCCTGCGGCGATGACCATATCATAGCCGTCGTCGGCGGCTTCGCGGGCGTAGAGGGTGGCATCGCCGGGGCCAGAGGTCTGACGCAGGGTTACATCCCAGCCCTGCTCCTGAAGATACGCGATCGCATGGGCCAGGTCGTCGGCCACATCTCGCGGCCCTGCTACCGGATTATAGATAAGCTGAACTCTCATGACGTAAACTATAGCGCAAACCGGGGTAAAAGCAAGTATTAGGCGTCGTAGCGACGCGGCGTCGTAGCGATGCGGCATCCCAGCGATGCGGCATCCCAGCGATGCGGCGTTGTAGCCTGGTTTGACAAGAGAGGGCCGCTGTCCCACAATCGCGGTATGATGATTATCGACGCGCACGTACATCTCTTTCCGCCCGAGTTGATCGCCCAGCGCGAGGCGCTCTGCGGTCGCGACCGCTGGTTCGGCCTGCTCTATGCCGACCCCAAATGCCTCATGGTCACCGCAGAGGAGGTCATCGCCTCGATGGATGAGGCGGGGATCGATCGCTCGGTGGTCTTTTGTTTTGCCTTTGCCGATCTGGGGCTCTGCCGGCTGGGCAACGACTATTGCCTCGATGCCTGGCGACGCTATCCCGAGCGGCTCATCCCTTTTGGGGTCACCAACCCGGCGTTGGGCGACGCGGGGGTGGTCGAGGCGCGTCGCGGCCTGGAGGCCGGCGCTCGCGGCATCGGCGAGCTGATGCCCGACGGCCAAGAGTTCGATCTGGACGACGTCGCTCTGTTGGCTCCGCTGATGGACCTGGCCCGCGCCCATGGCGCGCCGCTGATGCCGCATCTCAACGAGCTGGTGGGCCATCGCTACGCCGGCAAGGGGCGCCACGGCCCGGAGGAGGCCTATGCGCTGGTGACGGACTATCCGGAGAACACCTTTATCCTGCCCCACTGGGGCGGCGGGCTGCCCTTCTATGAGCTGATGCCTCGCGCGCGGCCCTTGCTGGCCAATGTCTACTATGACACGGCAGCGTCGCTGTTCTTGTACGATGATATACTCTTTGATCTGGCGCTGCGCTGGGCCCCGCATAAGATCTTGTTCGCCACCGACTATCCGCTCATCGGCCAGAAGCGGTTCCTGCGTCGGGTGCGCCAGGCGGTGACCGACCCCGATAGGCTGCGGAACCTGCTGGGCGAGAATGTGCGGCGTGTGTTGGGCGATGTATAGCAGGGGAGGAGGGATACATGGCAACGGTGCGCACCTTTATAGCCATCGAGATGACGCCCTGGCGCGACGTGCTGGCCCAGATGCAAGAGGAGCTGCGCTGTGGGCCGGGGGGGCGTGCGGGGCGCTGGGTGCGCCCTGAGGCGATTCATCTCACGCTCAAGTTCTTGGGCGACGTGCCCGAGGAGCGGCTTGCCGACGTCCATGCCGCCGTGGATCGCGCCTGCCAGGGTGTTGGGCCGCTGCGCATCTGCCCTTCGAGCCTGGGGTGTTTCCCCAACGCCGGAAACCCCCGGGTGGTGTGGGTGGGCGTGCGCGAGGAGACGGGGCAGCTCTCTGCCCTGCAGGCCGCCGTGGAAAAGGAGCTGGCCGCCGTCGGCTTTGCCCGCGAGGAGCGCCCTTTTCGCCCCCATCTGACCCTGGGCCGCATCCAGCGCCGAGCCACGCGGGCCGAGGCCCGCGAGTTGGGCCAGGCCACCCAGTCCTGCCCGGCCCCCAACGAGGAGCCGATCGAGGTGGACGAGGTCTGTGTCATCAAGAGCGAGTTAAAGCCGAGCGGCGCCGTCTACACCCGGCTGCACACCGCCCATCTCACGCCCTCCCACCGCTCATAGCACAACCATCAACCCCCGACAGGGGCGCGGGTCTCCGACCCGCTCTTGGAGGCGCTGGCGAGGTTGAGGGAAGAGCGGGTCAGAGACCCGCTCCCCAAGAGTAGAGGGATAGCGACACTGAAGAGCGGACGCCGGCGTCCACGTCCGCCCATAGCACAAGCATCGACATCCGACAGGGGCGCGGGTCTCCGACCCGCTCTTAGGGGCAGTGGCGAGGTTGAGGGAAGAGCGGGTCAGAGACCCGCGCCCCAAGAGTAGAGGGATGGCGACGTTGAGGGGGTGGGGAGCGGGCGTCCACGCCCGCTTATGAGGCAGAGTATTGATACTGGAGAGGCAAAAGAGCATGCGCTGGGAAGAACAAGGGACGCTCCACACCAACCGCTATGTCGTCGTGCCGCGCGCGCTGATTCTGGCGCTCCACGACGGCGACGTGCTGCTGCTGCGCGGCGCGCCGGATAAGCGCCTATGGGCGGGCAAGCTCAACGGCGTGGGCGGGCACATCGAGGCCGACGAGTCGGTACACGTGGCCGCGCGGCGCGAGTTCCTGGAGGAGACGGGGCTGGACGTGCCCGACCTGCGCCTGCGCGGCGTGGTGCACATCGCCGGCCAGGGGTCGCATCCAGGGGTGATGATGTTCGTGCTGGTGGGGCGCGCCCCCTCGCGGCGCACGGCCCACAGCGGCGAGGGAACCCTGGAATGGCACGATCCCAACCGCCTGCCGCTGGCCGACCTGGTCGAGGACCTGCCCGAGCTGCTGCCCCGCGTGCTCAAGGCCGATCGCGACGACGCCATGGTCTATGGCCACTATACCGCCGACGC
>SKLG01000570.1 GCA_007123335.1 Anaerolineae bacterium
CGAACATGGTGCGCAGGTGCAGGCGACGGTGAGCGGTGACCGCCGTCGGTGGTCTGGGTCGGACTTGCGTTGCATGGGAGATCGCGTCGTGCATCATACCATGCATCGCATCACAAGATACCCGTCTTGGCCGATGGCGTCAAGACAGGCCGCAGAGCCAGCCCATCGCCCAGGCCCGCTTCACCCTCGGCGCATCAGGCCGTTTCATCGTTGAGCAGGGCGCGAATCTCGTCCCGCTCGCTCTGGGTGAGCTTCCAGGCGGCCGCACGGGCGTTGGCCAGGATCTGATCGACGCTGCTGGCACCCACGATGGCGGTGGAGACGCTTGGCTCGGCCAGCACCCAGGCGATGGCCAGATCGGCGAGGGTGTGCCCCCGCTCTTGCGCCCACGCCGTGAGCCGCTCGATGCGGTTATAGTTGCCCGGCGTCGCGTATACAGACAGATAGCGACGCGTGCGCTCAAAGGCGGCGGCCCGGCTGTCGGGGGGCGGCGGAGCGTCCTGCGTGTAGCGCCCCGCGAGCAGGCCGTTGGCCAGCACGAAAAAAGCCAGGAGCCCGACTTTTCGCTCGCGGCAGAAGGGCAGCAGCTCGACCTCCGCCTGCCGTTCGAGCAGGTTATACTGGTTCTGCGTGGTGACGAACGGCACCCAGCCAAACCGCTCGGCCAGGTCATTGCAGCGGCATATCTGCCAGGCCAGGTACTGGGATGCGCCCACATAGCGCACCTTGCCCGAGCGCACCATATCCTCGAGGGTGCGCATCGTCTCTTCCATCGGCGTGGCGGCGTCGAACAGGTGTATCTGGTACAGGTCTACGTGGTCGGTGCGCAATCGGCGCAGGCTGGCCTCAAGGGCGTTCATGAGATTGTAGCGCGAGGCGCCCCAGTCATTCGGGCCATCGCCAAGGCGCTGCATCCCCTTGGTGCCCAGCACAATGCGATCGCGCAGCCCCTCTAGCGCCACCCCCAGCAGCTCTTCGGCCAGGGGTCGGCCATCATACCAGGTGCCATAGATGTTGGCCGTGTCGAAATAGTTGATGCCGCTGTCCAGCGCCGCCGAGACGATCTCCTTGGCCGCCTGCTGGTCGACCCGACCGCCCCACTGACCGCCTGTGCCCAGACTGACCGCCGAGATTCTGACTCCCGATCCACCAAGGCTACGATATTCCATGGGATCTCCTTGTGCCTGTGCCGAATCGCCGATATCCGCTTCGGCAGTTGGCCGCGCGATAGCGGCACACAGCAACGGGCAGGGGACCCGTAAGGATTCCTTGCCCGTTGCCGGATAAAGCGGGCGACGCGATTTGAACGCGCGACAACCTGCTTGGAAGGCAGGAGCTCTACCCCTGAGCTACACCCGCTCGATAGGTACCTGTCGGGGTGAGAGGACTTGAACCTCCGACCTCAGCGTCCCAAACGCTGCGCGCTAGCCGACTGCGCTACACCCCGCCAGTAGACTCAGTATAGCCCAAATCGCGCGTAGGTCAAAGCGACCTGCCGGGGCGTGAAGGTTCAAAGTAGGCGAAAAGATACTCCAGATGCAGAGGATAGAGTCCATACGTCTGCTACCGCTCGCTGCCCCGGCGTTACAGCGGCCAAAGTAATAACACCAGGGGGACGCCGACAATGATGATGATGATTTCCAACGGCAGGCCCAACCGCCAATAGTCGCCGAACTCGTAGCCGCCCGGCTCGAGCACCAAGACGTTGGATTGATGACCGATGGGCGTGAGAAAGGCGCACGATCCGCCGATGGTGACGGCGATGAGAAAGGGATCGAGAGAAACGCTCAAACCCTGGGCGATGCCGATGGCGATGGGCGCCATGAGCACCACGGCGGCGGCATTGTTGACCAAATCGGAGAGGAGCATGGTTACGACAAGGACGACGGCCAGCATCATGGCCGGGGAGAAGCCTCTGCCAAACTGCAGGATCTGATTGGCGATCAGACGCGCCCCGCCGGTGGCTTCCATCGCCGTCCCCAGAGGAAGCATCGCGCCTAGCAAGATCAAGATGGGCCAGTCGATGCTGGCATAGGCTTCACGCAGGTTGAGCAGCCGCACGATGATCATGGCACAAGCGGCCAACGTCATGCTGATCTGCACCGCCAACAAGCCGCTTGCAGCAGCAACCATCGATGCGCCAAAGATGCCTGTTGCGAGAAGCACCCGCGATGGGCGGCCCAACTGGATATCGCGCTCGGCCAGCGGCAGACAACCCAGCTCCTGAAGCGTCTCTTGTATCGACTCACGATACCCCTGCAGGAGGAGGACATCACCCGCCTCTAGCCGAAGCGTTGCCAATTCGGTGCTGAGCTGTGCGCCGTGACGAGAGACCGCCAGGAGGTTCACGCCATAGCGTGAGCGCAGGCTCAAGTTGCGCGCCGTTCGGTGCACCAGGGGCGACCTGGGGGCAATGATCGCCTCCACCAGAGTGATCTCGTCGGACTGGAGCGCCTCTTGGCCAATCGGCCTGGATTCGGCCAGCTCTACTCCCGTATCGCGGATGAAGGTGTTCAGCTCGTCGGCATCGGCTCGCACCATGAGGATATCGCCGGCGTGGATAAACTCAAACACCGCGGGCGCCGGCAGACGCTGCTCGCCGCGCCTGATGCGCACGATAAGGACATCGGCCTCGGTGATGGTGCGCACGTCGCGCATGGGACGCCCGACCAACTCGGAATCCTCTGGAACGTGCACCTCGGACAGATAACTCTCGATTTCGAACATGTCCCGGCTGCTCGCTCCGCCGCGTCGCTCCGGGACGAGTCGCCAGCCCACCAGAGAGATAAAGAGCACGGAGGCGATGGCGATACCCAGGCCCAACGGCAGGAAATCAAACATGCGAAAAGGTTCACCCACCTGCTCGGCGCGGAATGTGGCCATGATGATATTGGGCGGCGTGCCGATGAGGGTCATCATGCCGCCAAAGTGGGCGCTAAAGGCCAGCGGCATGAGGTAGAGCGCCGGTGATCGTCTGCTCTTGTGGGCCATGCGGATGGCGACGGGCATGAATACAGCCAGCGCACCCACATTGTTCATGAACGCCGAAGCGATGGCCACCGTTCCACACAAGAGGGCCAATTGCAGCGTGAGGCTCTCACCCACTATCCCCATCCAGCGGGTCAACAGATCAACCACGCCGGCATTCTGCAGACCGCGGGTGATCACCAGCACGGCGGCCACGGTAATCACCGCCGGATGGCCAAAACCAATAAAGGCCCTCTCCGGCGGGATGATGCCCACCACAGCGAGAAGTACGACTGCGAGCACCGCCACGAGGTCATATCGATAGCGCGTAAATGCAGGTACAAGGAGGATCGAAAGAATGACCACATAGACGATGAGAATACTTGTCGTCATCTGTTTTCTCTTTTGACGTTCACAAAGCCAGTTTGAATAGGGATATTGCGTTGTGGATTGGGGAAGCTGATCCCCTCAGCCTTGAATGCACCATAGATGATAGGCCTTGCTGATCAGCAATCCCCAAGCTGGGTCAGGGAGTGTCCACGCTCGCAACTCGGATCGCCATTCATTCTCATGACAAAGCGCATGCCTAGCTGAGGCGGCTCATTTAAAGACGTGCACCCCATTCACGATGGGCCAATGCGCCCCGCAGCCCACGCAGCGATGCCCCTCCGCCACGCGAGACAGGGGCGTGTCGCCGCACGCCGGGCAGCAAAAGAGCCGCTCCTCATCCACCAGCGCCGGATCGCCCGCGCGCTTAGCCACGCTCCGCACAAAGACACTGGCGCCGGGGGTCAACGGCGCGGTGATGCGCTGGAATGCGCCGTCGATGGCGACGAGGAGATCGGCGCCCACCGCGCGCTTGAGCACCCCGGCGCGCAGCAGCGACACCGAGAGGCGCCGTTGGGGGCGCAGCCCGGCATCGTTAAGCTGCTCCCGCACCCAGGCGGGGTGAAAGTCATAGTGCAGCTCGGTGAATTCGTAGGGCTCGCGGGTAAAGGGGTTGGCGCCACGGCGTAAGAGGTAGCGGGCGATGTTCTTGAGATGGCGCTTGTTGGCGAATTCCAGGATAAAGGCGCCCTGCGGGCGCAGCGCACGGGCAATGTGACCCAGCGCCAGGGGTACGTCGGTCAGGTGGTGCAGCACCCGCACCATGACCGCCGTGTCCACGGCGTTGGCGGCCAGGGGCAGCCGATAGAGATCGGCGGCCACATAGATAAAGCGCTCATCGCCCAGCCGCGAGCGGGCGTACTCGAGCTGCGAGCGGGAATAGTCCAGCAGGATCACCCGCTCATACCCGGCATAGAGATCGGCCAGGCGGCCAAAGCCGGCGCCGATCTCTAACAGGCGGCGCCCCGTGGGCGGCAGGAGGCGACGCAGCGCCACCCGCTCGGCGCCGTCCTCGTACTCGCGCCCCTGTCCCACCCAAAAGTCGGTGCGGTAGCTGCTGCCCTCGTAATCGCAGATCGGCGGGTGACCGTCACCGCCCATGGCTTCGCCCACGAGACTCCCCCTGGCTAAAGAATTGTTTCACGTTAAACAATTGCCGCCCGCTCAGCGGATCACCTCGATGCCGCCCATGTAGGGGCGCAGCACCTCGGGCACCGCCACGCTGCCGTCCTCCTGCTGATAGTTCTCCAACACGGCGATCAACACCCTGGGCAGGGCCAGCCCCGAGCCGTTGAGGGTGTGCGCAAACTCGGGCCGGCCGCCGTCGGCGGGGCGGTAGCGGATGTTGGCCCGTCGCGCCTGAAAGGCCTTGAAATTGCTGCACGACGACACCTCCAGCCACTCCTCGCAGCCCACGGCATAGACCTCCAGGTCGATCTTGACCG
>SKLG01000072.1 GCA_007123335.1 Anaerolineae bacterium
CGGCGCCTCGACAGCCTGGGGCAGATAGCCGGGCTGGACACCGGGGTCCAGGCGCACGTTCCCCGTATCGGGCGCCTCCAGCCCCATGATGATGCGCAACAACGTGGTCTTGCCGCAGCCGTTGGGCCCCACGAGACCGACCCACTCACCTGCGTTCACATCGATATGCACGCCCTCAAAGAGGAGCACGTCGCCATACCGTTTGGACACATTGGATAGGTGTAACATCACTCTCATCCTTTCCCAAGCGCCTCGCCGACGAGGCGCATCCTGATGCATGCTGTTTGTGTTCCTCGCGCAGGATCTGTTCAACACACCCTGCGCCGACGCTGTCTAGCGCATCATTATGTCCACGTTCATCAGGACCTCCAGGATGATCGTCTCAAACGTTCAATCGATGGCGCCATCGTCCTCTGAGCCAGCCGTATCTGCCCGACTCTGATTCGCAGCGCCCTGGGTATCGCCTTGTCCGTTGCTCAGGTAGGGGCGCAACTGCCGCTCTAGCTCGGCCGCATGGATATACCAGATGACATGCATGCCCATGGAGGCGGCTGCGGTGACATTCTCGGCGCGGTCATCGACGAACACCACCTCGCCCGGCGGCAACTTGAGCTGATCCAGCAGATGCTCAAAGATGGCGGGGTCCGGCTTGGCGATACCCAGTCGGGCCGAGTTGAGGATGCGCGCAAAGCGATCCGCCACGCCATAGTGCTCCGCCAGTAGCTCCTCCAACGCATCGGTGGCGTTGCTGAGCATCCATACCGGATGGCGCTCGCGCAGGCGGTCGATGAGCGCGAGCACGCGTTCGTCCACCACCCAGGTGCTCCACAGATCGCTGCGCAATCTCTCGGCCTCTGCCTCATCCAATCCCAGCGCCACGCCCATCTGTCGCCAGAACTCACCATCGGAGAGACGACCGCATTCGGCTTGCGCCCAGATCTCACCCTGCCACAAGCGAGCAGCAAGCTCGTCGGGCTCTAACCTCAGCCGCTGGCCCCACTGCTCATAGGGCGTGAGATCACCATCGCGCAACAGCACGCCGCCGCAATCAAACACAAACGCTTTTATGGGCATACGCCTCTCCGCATCTATCCTCGCCCTGGCCATCGTGCACAAAAAAAACGCCGTGGGAACGCCCACGGCGGATCAAGAACTACTATTCACTGCATCGGACATCTTGTCGGATCCCGATGCAGACGCACGGACGTCAGAGTGGGCATTCGGATGCCAAACTAGAGCGCCCTGCTGATCGTCACGTGCTCCACCTCCTATTCAGTGTGCCCGCATTATACCGCCACCCAGACCGGCTGTCAAAAAGTGCGCAAGATCACCTTTGCCTCTGCTCACTCGGCGCTGACCGCTATTTGATCCTCAGGAGGTAGCATGATAGCGGTGAGAGGCACCTCCACGCGCACCACCGTGCCCCGCCCCTCCTCAGAGTGTATCGTCGCGCGCCCGCCAAAGAGACGAGCGCGCTCGTGAATGCCCATCAACCCAAGGCGTCCGCTGTGCATCAGCGCCGCTGGATCGGTAGGCATATCGAAACCCACTCCATTGTCGACGGATTCGAGGATGACCTTGTGCTCATCATAGGTGAGGGTCAGGTCAACGTGGGTGGCCCGGGCATGGCGGCGTACATTGTTCAGGCTCTCTTGAGCCATGCGGTAGAGACCAAGCTCAAGCTCGGGCAAGAGTTGGCGCGGCTCGCCCACGACCTGTACATCCACCGACATCCGCTCCTCGCGCTCGGTGCGGCTGCCCAGGATCTCCAGGGTGCGCGATAGGCCAAGCTCCTCGAGCAACGGCGGCCTCAGATCGCTGGTGAAGCGGCGCACGCCCTGCAGGGTATCGTCCACCATGTCGCGCAGGCTCTCCAGGTCGGCGTTCAAATCCGGATCGGTTGTCGAATCCTGAGCCATCTCGATCTTGCGCCCCAACACCACCAAAGCCTGAGCGGTCTCGTCGTGCAGCTCGCGGGCGATGCGCTTGCGCTCTTCTTCCTGCGTGTTCAGGATGGAGACGACATAGTTCTGGATATCCCTGCGGTATTCCCGCAACTGACCCACCATCTGGTTAAAGGCAACCTCGAGCTCGCGAACTTCTTGGGGCGCCGTATTGATGGACACCTGGATGTCAAACTCGCCAGAGGAGACCCGCTCCACCTGCTTGACCAGGCTCTCCAGCGGGGCGACGACGCGATGGCTGCTCACAACGAGCACCAAGGTGGGCAGGGCGACCAGCAGCACCGAGAGGATGGCCAGCGCCTGCGCATAGGGCTGCAAAGGCGCTACGATCTCCTCCCAACGATCGGCGGTGAGCAATCCCCAGCCCTCCCACGTCTCGTCAGCCACCAATGAGCTGGATACGCTGCGCAGCGGGATGGACGCATAGCCGACAACGGTAGTCTCCCCGTTGACGACGACGGTCTGGGCGCCGGTCTGCCCCTGCAGTAGCGCCGCCACCGCCGGATGATGGCTGGCATCGGCGCCGACCAACTGCTCGTTGGGATGATAGAGAATCATGCCATATTCATCGACGAGATAGGCATAGCCATGCTCGCCGATGCGCACATTGGCCACGGGCACGCCTAGCTGCTTGCCGTACAAGTGCCAGACGCCCACCACACAGCCGGAATAGCGCCCATAGATATCGTATATGGGCTGGCCCACGGCCAGCACCCGATTCCCGCGAGAGTCGACATAGACCGGGGAGCGCACCGGCCGACGCAAGCGCCGCGCCCGCTCAAAGAAGGAGAGCTGCCCCACCTGCTCACCCACCGCCCCGCCGACGCTGGCAAAGACGACGCCGGCTGCGTCGGTGATCGAGATCTCGTCAAAGCGCTGCTGCAGGACGTCATTCTCCTCCAAAAGCACCTGACTGGCCTCGATATCGCCGGCGCGCACCGCCTCGCGGCTGGCCACCTGGCTGAGGAGCATGACCGAATCGACCCAGTGATCGGCGATCTGTCGCGTGGCGAGCTGCACCAGTTCAGCATCGCGCTGCTCCACCAACGCCTGAGTCATGCGCGTAAAGCCAAAAATGCCCACGCCGATGACGATGACCAGCATGGCAACCACCGGGGCGATGGTGCCCACGATGAGTTGGGTCAGCAAGCTGCCGGTGACAGAGAAACGATCCGCGCGTTTCACCTGGATGCTCCATGATGCCTGCGGCATGGCGCGCAAACGCCGCGTCTCGATTATGGTCGTCCCAAGTATAGCACTGGGGACCGCTGGCACCAAGAGCGATCAGCAGATGCGGTCATTCGTCGGACAGTGTGGCGCGGTACAACTGGCCGGCAGGGTCCGGATGCCATGACTGGAGCACGCGCATATAGTTTGCCCGCTCAAAGGCCGTCGATTGCCCCACATTCTTTTGGCTCATGCTGCCCTGCAACTGACGCACTGACTCGTACTCGCGTTGCTCCATCCACCTCTCGATCTCTTGGCGCATCTCGCCGATGCGACCGAGGCCATTCTGTAACAGCTCTGAGGCCATCATCGTGACCTTGGCGCCGGCCATCAGGCCCTTGAGCGCATCCTCTGCCGTGTGCACACCGCTGGTGATGGCCATGTCGACAGGTATGCGCCCATAGAGAATGGCTACCCAGCGTAGTGGCAGGCGCATATCCTCCGATCGGCTGAGGACGAGATTGGACACCACCTCCAACGTCTCCAGGTCCAGATCGGGCTGGTAAAAGCGATTGAAAAGCACCAGTGCATCGGCGCCGGCCTCGGTGAGGCGTCGCGCCAGGTTGGCCATAACGCTATAGAATGGGCTCAGCTTGACCGCCACCGGTATAGTCACATTTTCCTTGATCGCTTTCAACACCTGCAGAGGGATGTCTTCTACCATGGAGCTGTCTATCTCGAGATCGGTAGGAATATAGTAGACGTTTAGCTCCAAGGCGTCGGCCCCCGCGTCCTGCATCTCCCGTGCATACGAGATCCACCCACCCGTAGAGATGCCGTTGAGGCTGCCGATAATGGGGATATCCACCGCTTCCTTGGCCTGTCGAATCTTGTTCAGGTATTCCTCCGGGCCGACGTGGTACTCTTGCTTATCGGGGTACCAGGTCAGTGCCTCGGCATAGGCCTCGGTAAAGTAGCTCAAGTAATGATCGAGTTGGGCGCTCTCCAACGTGATCTGTTCCTCAAACAATGAATGCATCACCAATGCCGAGGCGCCGGCGTCCTCGATCTGTCGGATAGTGTCCAGATTCTGCGATAGCGGCGATGCCGAAGGGACGAGGGGATGCTTCAGGTCGAGGCCCATGTAGGTTGTGCTCAAGTCCATATTTGCTCTCTCCTTACCCTGGGACGATATCGAGCCTCCCAGGCATGTGTGTCCTCGAATCGCGCTAGGCCTCCTCATCCGCCGCTGGCGGGGTGGTGTCCGTGGCGTCCTGGTCAAACTTCATGGCGGCCATGTGCTCGTAACGCTGCCAGCGTTCCAGCACCGCACGTTGGGCTTTGTCCAAGAGCTGCTCAGCCACCTGCGGATCGCTCTGGGCCAGCATGCGGTAACGGTTTTCGTTATAGATGTAATCATGCAGTGGCACGCTGGGCGGCTTGGAGTCGAGCTGTAACGGGTTCTTGCCCTCCTCCCGTCGCCGTGGATCATACCGATAGAGCGGCCAGTGCCCCGATTCTACAGCCAGCTTTTCCTGATCCATGCCCAACGACATATTGATGCCGTGGGCGATGCAGGTGCTATAGGCGATGATCAGTGAGGGACCCTCGTACGATTCGGCCTCCAGGAAAGCGCGGATCGTCTGGCGATCGTCGGCGCCCATGGC
>SKLG01000127.1 GCA_007123335.1 Anaerolineae bacterium
CAGACGCGTGACGCGCAGACACGTGACGCGTCTGCCGCTCGCGAATCATGGACAAGAGAGCCTGATAGGCCCCATGCTCGCGCAACAGATGTAGCAGACCGGTCAGCGCCACGGGTCGCTCTTTCCTTTCCCTATTCCTTGCCTACGACGCCACGCCCAGCGTCAGCGTCGCAGGACATAATATCCCGCCCGTTGTAGCGATTCATCGCCTCAACGATACCGGCGTCGAGATAGTAGCGCACCATCTCTTCCACCCATGGATAGATCTCGCGCACGATGGGCTCTTGCTCGCGGCTGAAATTGTTGAGCACATAATCGATGGGATCACCAAACTCTGGGCGGCCGATGCCTACTCGTAGGCGCGGGAACTCTTGGGTGCCCAACGCGTCGATGATCGACTGGACACCGCGGTGTCCCCCGCTGCTGCCGCCGGGCCGCAGGCGAACCCGCGCCAGAGGCAGATCGAGATCATCATAGATCACCAGAATCCGCCGAGGCGGAATCTTGAACCAGCCACTCATGGGGCCAACAGCCCGACCGCTATCATTCATGAACGTCTGTGGCTTGGCCAGCACCACGCGGTGGCCGTCTATATCCGCCTCGCCGAGATGGGCCTTGAAGCGGCGCGTGCGCAGCGTGGCGCCCCAACGTTCGGCGATATAGTCGATGCATTGAAAGCCGACGTTATGGCGATGGCCCGCGTATTTGCTACCGGGGTTACCCAAGCCGACGATGAGATGGCGCTGCAATTCCCGCGAGTTCCGTTCAGGCATGACCTTTTCCACGCGATGATGAGATACGATCTCCCCACAACAAAAGGGGGCTAATCCTGATGACTAGCCCCTGCCATGGTCAGGGTATTCGATGAAGAGGAGCAGGTGCGTGAGCACCAGATCTAGAGCAGACGTCGCAGACCAAAAACGATACCCAGCACGACAAAGATTGTACCCGTGGCCACAATCCCAAAGGTAAATGACTCGATCCAGCTCTCTGGGTCGACGGGCAGCGTCCTCTGACCCTCAGGACGGCTCAGCGTCGGCGTCGGCGTCGGCATGGAGAGCGCTGCTGTGGGCGCAATGATCTGCACATCGGGGGCTGGCGTCGGCGTCCCTTGCGCCGCCGGCGTATTGGTGGCTACCGCTGCTGGCGTGTTGGTAGCTTCCACCAACGGAGTCGGAGAGGCTTCTGGGGTTTCGGTGGGCGGGGGCTCGCTGTTCGCCACCGTAATGCCACGCACAAAGAACTCTTCCCAGTTGCCATCCATCTTGACACCCTGCACTCGCAGAGTGTACACCCCATCAGGGACCACCGTTGTATCCCACACTTCGAGCTGGCCATTGATTACCGGCTCATAGTGCAGTTGACCGATGACCGCCCACTGCGCAGGATTGGGACCAACGCCCATCTCGACTTTGTAGAATTGGAAATCGGGCACCATTGCCGAACCTATGACCGGCACGCGACCACGCACGCGCGAACCAATCTCTGGTGATGTGATCTGCACTTGGACTTGCTGTGTTAGCGGCTCCGCCTGGGCGAGAGGTACCGCCAAGGTCATCAGCGCCACAGCGAGAACCAACAGCGCTACGCCGATGCTTCCTCTGCGCATTGCGACTCCTTGCATCCTCTATTAGGGCATCAGTGTACCACAAGAGAGCTTGCCTAACAATTTCTGCCTCGCAGCCATGCCGGGCCCTGGCCATCCTTTGCGCAGTCACAGCCCACCGCAGGAGATGCCAACCCATCTCTCTTGGCTAGTTGGCACGATTACGCTATACTATCCTTATGTTCAAGCCAACGGTGGAGAAACGGATCTTCCATCATTCTGGCACATCCTCCAAAATCAGAGAGACGCCATGCCCAAATACCCCCCACAGCTTTAGCGTTGACATCCAAACGTCTATCACACTAGTCCAAGATCGAGTGGCCAAGCTGCTTTTGCCATCCTAGTTTGCCCCCAGGTACGGCGACAAACGGCTGGGCGGTGGTTAAACACCCGATCAAGGCCCGTGGCTTGTTTCTATGAGTGCTTGCCTATATGACAAAGGAGTCAGTTCATGGCATACACAGTGGCGCACCAGACGTTAAACGAGTGGGTACAGGAGGTGGTCGATCTCTGTCAGCCCGATGCGGTCCATTGGTGCGATGGCACCGTAAAAGAGTACGATAGACTGATGGCCAAGATGGTCGCAGCCGGTAAAGCGACACCGCTGGCCAAGCGCCCTAACAGCTTTCTCTTTCGCTCCAGTCTCAGCGACGTGGCTCGCGTCGAGGAACACACCTACATCAGCTACCCCGATCAAGAGCAGGCCGGCCCCACGAACAACTGGATCGAGCCCAAGCGACTGAAAAAGACGATGCTCGATCTGTACCAGGGCTGCATGAGGGGTCGTACCATGTACGTCATCCCTTTTTCCATGGGGGCCGTTGGCTCCCCCATGGCCAAGATCGGCGTCGAGATCACCGATAGCGCCTATGTCGTGTGCAACATGCACATCATGACCCGCGTAGGCACTCCGGTCATCAAGGCATTGGGTACCGAAGGAGAGTTTATCCGTTGTCTACATTCTGTCGGCGCGCCGTTGCAGCCGGGCGAAAAGGACGCCATCTGGCCCTGCGCTACCATGGAGAACAAATATATCAGCCACTTTCCCGACGAGAATCTGGTCTGGTCTTATGGTTCGGGCTATGGCGGCAATGCCCTGTTGGGCAAGAAATGTTTGGCGTTGCGCATCGCGTCGGTGATGGCCAGACGCGAGGGCTGGATGGCCGAGCACATGCTCATCCTGCGCCTCATCAACCCGCAAGGCGAGCGATACCATATCTGTGGCGCATTCCCCTCTGCCTGCGGCAAAACCAACCTGTCCATGTTGCTGCCCACTATACCGGGGTGGAGAGCCGAGTGCATCGGCGACGACATCGCCTGGCTCAGGATCGGCCCCGATGGCCGCCTCTATGCCATCAATCCCGAGGCCGGCTTTTTTGGCGTCGCCCCTGGAACCTCCAATGAGTCGAACCCGGCAGCCATGGGTACGCTCAAGGAGAACTGTATCTTTACCAACTGCGCGCTCACCGACAACGGCGATGTATGGTGGGAAAAGCATGACAACCCCGCACCCGCGCACGCGATCGATTGGCGAGGTCAAGACTGGACGCCTGACTCGCGCCAGCCGGCAGCCCACCCCAACGCCCGCTTTACCGCACCGGCAGCCCAGTGTCCGGTGATCTCGCCCGACTGGGAAGATCCCGAGGGCGTGCCCATCGACATCTTGATCTTTGGTGGGCGCCGCACTTGCGTGCAACCGCTGATCGTCGAGGCCCTGGACTGGGATCATGGCGTCTTTCTCGGCGCCACAGCCGCGTCCGAGACGACGGCGGCGAACATTGGCCATGTGGGAAATCTGCGCCGCGATCCCTTTGCCATGAAGCCCTTCTGCGGCTATAACATGGCTGACTATTTTGCGCATTGGTTCACCATGGGCGATCGCCTGGGGGACAAACGTCCGCACGTTTTTTATGTTAATTGGTTCCAGAAAAATGCCGACGGCAAGTGGCTATGGCCCGGCTTTGGGGACAACAGCCGCGTGCTCAAGTGGATGTGCGAGCGGGTTGACGGCAATGCCGACGCACAAGAGACGCCCATCGGCTATATGCCCAGCATCGACGATCTGGATCTCACCGGCCTCGACTGGCCGATGGACCGCATTGTCGAGTCGCTGGCCATAGATGTCAAAGCGTTCAGGGCAGAGATAGCGGATATCGAGCAACATCTGGCCCAGTTCGGCGATCGCCTGCCGGGGCGGATGATCAAGCAGCTTCAAGCCTATAAAAGACGTCTCGACGGCCAACCGGCGCAAACAGCAGCGTCCAAGAGCCTGCACACTGCCCGATGAGGACGACCCACCCCTATCGTATACAAACGCGTCAAGAAGGAGCACGAATGGAGCAGGAATCCACCATCCGCCTAGACCAATTCATGAAGCTCGTCGGCCTGGTTCGCTCGGGCGGCGAGGCCAAGCACCTCATTCAAGGGGGCGAGGTACTGGTCAATGGGGAGGTCGAGACGCGCCGCAGCAAAAAGCTGCGCCCCGGCGACGTCGTACAGCTCGGTGACTATGAGGCCACTGTAGAGATCGAGGAAGAGTAGACCCGTGCATATCCCTGACATCCCACGACCCGATGCCGAGATCATCGCCGTTCTGCGCCGCGCCAGCACGGCCACCATCACCACCATCTTTCGCCGGCGGGGTATCCGCAATATCTGGATGCCGCTCAAACCCCTCTTCCCCGGCAATAAAATCGTCGGCCCGGCGCTCACCGTGCGCACGGTCCCAGGCCGCGACGACCTGCAGCCCATCGCCTACGAGCCGGGCACACGCTTCCCCGGCCATCCCGACGACGCCATCGACGCCCTGCATCCAGGTGATGTGCTCGTCCTCGACGGTCGAGGCGCCACCGATGAAGGACTGTTCGGCGACTTGCTGACCCAGCGCGTTCAAGAGATGGGCGCCGACGGCCTGGTATGCGACATGGCTGTGCGTGACGCTCCCCACATGGCCGAAAAGAACCTGCCCATCTTTTGCCGAGGCTCGGTCAGCCCAGGCGGCACGGTGTTTAACGTCGACGTCAACGTGCCCATCGGCTGTGCCGGCGTCCTCGTCATCCCCGGCGATCTCATCGTGGGCGATGATGATGGCGTGGTCGTGGTTCCACAGGGGCTGGCACGCGAGGTCGCCGAGGAGATTATGCTACGCGAGGACAAGGACGAGTTTGTGCGCCTCAAGCTGGCTCAGGGGGCTTCGCTGCGCGGCCTATATCCTATGGGGCCCGAGTGGGAGGAGCGCTTTCAATCCTGGAGACGGCAACGGGGGGAATGAGCGTCGATCACCTCGATGCTGGCCTTTTGTCCGGCATCGGCGTCCAGCGCCGCCACCTGATTCCCACCACGGTTCTTGGCTAGATAGCAGCTCTGATCAGCGATGCTGACGACGCTGTCAGCGCTCTGACCAACGCCGGGGGTAAACAGCCCCACGCCAACGCTGACCGCAATGCTCACCTCTCGTCCGTTAATGGGAAAGGGTGTGTCGGCGATCATGACGCACAGGCGCCTGGCCAGGCACATTCCTTGAGCCAGGCCTGTCTGGGGGGCCAGCACGATGAACTCGTCACCGCCATAGCGCGCCACGACATCGGCCTTGCGCACGTTGGTCCGCAACACCTCAGCGACCTGGCGCAGTAATCTGTCGCCGGCCTGATGGCCATAGGTATCGTTGATCACCTTAAGGCCAGTAGCATGATCGATATCAAGCATGAGCACCACCGTCTCCTGGTGATGCCGCTCAGCCCGACTGATCTCGGCAGCCAGCAGCTCGAAAAAGTGTCCGTGGTTATAGACGCCGGTCAGGCTATCTCGGGTGGCCAGTTCGCGCATCCGGGCAAAGAGATGGGCATTCTGCAGCGCAATGCTACTCTGAGCGGCCAGGATGGCCAACACGCTGAGGGCGTCCTCCTCCAACGGATCTTGGCCATGCCTGGCCACCACCACCGCCCCCAAGAGGCCGTTACGGCCTTCCAGAAGCTCGCTCTCCATGCACTGCCAGGGCTTGTCCGGTTCCACGACCTTGCGGTCGCGAGAATCAGCCAAACCCTGGATCACGATCTGGGGCAGGTCGGGACGATCAGGTGGCGGCAACTGCCGGATCATATGCGACAACAAAGCCTGTTCCGCCTCCGAGGAGAGCCCGCCGTCTACCTCGCCACCAGACGCACCGATGACAGCCCAAGGAGGATCGTCAACCTCGCGCGGCAGAATCAGGCATCCAGCCCCGTCACAGTCTATGGCGCTGAGCAGGGCATCCACCAACACCTGGGTAACCTGGCACGGCTGTAAGGCGCCCGTGAGAGCCTGCCCAATATACTGGATCGACTGGAATTGCTGGCGACGACGACGTTCCAGTTCATCATGGGCAATCCGTAATTCACACACCAGACGTTCGTTGTGCCGGGTCAGTTCCTGGCGATCCAGCGCGCGGCGTATGGTCAAGGGGATGATCTGCAGATCAACGAGAGGCTTTTCCAAATAGTCATAAGCCCCGAGACGCAGTGCATCAATGGCCGTCTGTAGATCGCTGTGGCCGGTGAGGATGACCACCTCGATATCAGGCTGCAGCTCTTTGGCGTGGCGCAGGATATCCAGCCCGTGCACATCAGGCAACATCAGATCGAGGATGGCAACCTGAAAGGGCCGGCTCTCCAGCAGTGCAAGGGCCTTTTTCCCGTTCTCTGCGCTGAGCGGCTCATACCCCTCAGCACGACACAACATGGTCAACAGATCGCAGATGCCCTCTTGATCGTCAACGATCAGGATGCGCTCCCCGGCCATGTGCTACCTTTCCATTGTATAGACGCCATCCCGACTTGCGACCACCACTGCATGCACCATCCCCAAAAAGAGCCCGTGGCCGATCACCCCAGGAATCGCTTGCAGAGTCGTCGCCAACTCTTGGGCACAAGCGATCTCACCATATCGACAGTCAAGGATATAGTGCCCTTCATCGGTCACATAGGGCCGACCATCCCGCTGACGAAGCGCGGTCTCGGCGCCGGTGCGCTCAAGGGCCACGCGTATGCCCTGCCATCCAAAGCGCGCCACTTCGACCGGCACCGGTGCGCTTGACCCCAGACAAGACACGAGCTTGGTCTCGTCCACTACCAGGACCTCGCGACGGGTCACGCTGGCGACAATCTTTTCGCGCAATAAAAAGCCCCCGAGCCCCTTGATCGCATCCAGATGAGAGTCCACCTCATCGGCGCCGTCGATCGTCAGATCGATGACCCGCCCATCAGGTGGCGGCTCGACGTTGGCCGTAAGCTCACCAAGCCGCTCATAGAGCGTCCCCAGCGTCACTACCCGAATGCCCTGGCCTCGCGCCAGAGCCGCTGTATCGTTCGAAGTGGGCACAGCAACGATATCCGTGAGCGAGCCCTCGCGCAGGCGCTCGGCAATACGCAAGGTGGTGTGCCGCGCAGTAGAGCCACTCCCAAGGCCGACGACCATCCCATCGGCCACCCATTCTGCGGCGTATGTGCCTGCCGCGTATTTCAGGTCCTTCCAGCTATCCTGGTTCATAAAGCTGTTCGCGCGCCACTCCTCCCGTCGATTCGCTTCCTCTCACCCGGCCTACCCCGCATTGCACTCGGCATTGTGATATGCTGGATGCCCGATAGCCAAAAGCCCGCTTGGCCCAAAACCGCAGTAGCTGGCGCAGTGTGAAGATGCGTGAGCCGATTATAGCGGCTACAGCCAATCTGTAAAGCGCCGATCGCGAAATGGGACGCCATTCCAGCAGATTACAGCCACGAATCGAGCGGTAGCACGCGATATATTCTGTATGCGTCATCGCGAGTATAGCCGCCCTATGGTGATAGGACCGGGACTAGCGCCATGAAAGCAGCTATGCGTTGCATACTCGTCCAGTCTGACGTACAATATGGTCAAATATTTCGGCATCATCCACGCCTGAATTCCCCTCCCCTTGCTGAAGCAATAAGGAACCCTTGATCGACGCCTCATCTGAGCTATACGAAGAGAAAGCCTGTTCCGAGTCACACAGAAGGAGATCTATGGAAAATCATGTGCATCAAGACCATGATAAAGAGCACACTGCACATTCCGATGGGCAAGAGCATGAGCAGGGGCACAAGGACGGGGATCACAGGGGTCACGGTGTGGACCACACCGGACATGAGCAGATGTTTCGCCGACGTTTTTGGATTTCGTTGCTGCTATCGATCCCCGTACTTTTATACAGCCCAACCATTCAGGAGTGGCTGGGATACACGGCGCCTGTCTTTACTGGCAGTGCTTGGATCACCCCTATCTTTGCCTTGATCGTTTTTTTCTACGGCGGAACACCCTTTTTGCAGATGGCTGTGCCCGAACTTCGCGATCGCCAGCCAGGAATGATGACCCTCATCTCGCTGGCGATCAGCGTCGCCCTCGTCTACAGCCTGGCGGCCCTCGCGCTACCGGACCAGCCCAGCTTTTTCTGGGAGCTGGTGACCCTGATCGACATCATGCTCCTTGGTCATTGGCTCGAGATGCGTAGCATCCGCCAGGCATCGGGCGCCCTGGGCGAGCTGGCCAAGCTGATGCCCGATACCGCCGAACGATTGCTGCCAGATGGCGGCACCAAAGAGATCCCGGTCACCGAGCTTGAGGAGGGCCATCTGGTATTGGTGCGGCCGGGTGCCAGCGTGCCGGTTGACGGCGTGGTCGAGGAAGGCGAGTCAGAGGTGAACGAAGCCATGATCACCGGCGAATCCAGACCGGTAGCCAAGGAACCGGGTGATGAGGTCATCGGTGGCACGATCAACGGAGACGGCAGTCTGCGGGTGAAGGTGACCGCTACCGGGGATGAGACGACTCTGGCGGGAATCATGCGCCTGGTGGAAGAGGCGCAACAGAGCAAATCGCGCACCCAGGTGTTGGCCGATAGAGCAGCGGGCTTGTTGACGTATGTGGCGCTGGGGACGGCGGCGGTCACTGCCATCGCATGGACCCTTATCGTCGGCTTTAACGTGGAGGTGATTGCCCGAGTGGCGACCGTGCTGGTGATTGCTTGTCCTCATGCTCTGGGATTGGCGATCCCGTTGGTGGTGGCAATTACCACTAGCCTGGCTGCCAGAAATGGCATCCTGGTCCGCGATCGACTGGCGCTCGAACAGACTCGTGAGATCGATACCGTCATCTATGACAAGACGGGCACGTTGACAGAGGGCTCCTTTGGGGTCACGGACAGCATAACGGTCGACGAGCTGAGCGAGGAAAAGGCCTTGGCCTTGGCAGCCGCCGTGGAAGGGGATTCGGAGCATGCCATCGCACAGGGCATCCGCCGCGCAGCCCAAGAGCGCGAGCTCGACCTGCCCCAGGTTTCGGATTTTGAGGCGATCAAGGGCCGCGGAGTGCGCGCCACCTCGAACGGCCAGACCGTCCACGTAGGAGGCCCGCGTCTGCTAGAGATGCTGGATATGGAGCCTCCGCAGCAAATCACCCATTTTATCGAGGATGCGGGAGCCAAAGGCCAGAGCGTCATCTACCTGATACAGGACGATGAGGTAGCCGCCGCCTTTACCCTAGCCGATATCATCCGGCCTGAAAGCAAGCCGGCCATCGATCGGTTGCACGAGATGGGCATCGAGGTGGCCATGCTCACCGGCGATAGCGAGACGGTGGCGCGGGCTGTGGCCGAGGAGCTGGGCATAGACCAGTATTTCGCCGAGGTGCTGCCCGAGCATAAAGACCAGAAGGTGCAAGAGCTGCAAGACCAGGGGAAGCGGGTGGTCATGGTTGGCGACGGCGTCAACGACGCGCCGGCCCTGACGCGAGCCGACGTGGGCATTGCCATCGGCAGCGGCACCGACGTAGCCATCGAGTCGGCGGGCATCATCCTGGTTCACAATAACCCGCTGGACGTGGTCAAGACCTTGGATCTGAGCCGAGCCAGCTATCGCAAGATGATCCAAAACCTATGGTGGGCAGCGGGCTATAACATCGTGGCCCTTCCCCTGGCGGCCGGCGTAGCAGCGCCCTTTGGCATCTTGCTCTCGCCAGCGGTGGGCGCCCTGCTCATGTCAGCGAGCACCATCATCGTGGCCATCAACGCCCAACTGCTGCGCCGACACGAGATCGAGGCATAGCGGGCAGAATCGCCATCCGCATCAAGACCTGCCTAGTGTCCCTCCGCGGCCACATCCACCGCCCCTGGGGAAACTGGCTAGTCTTTGAGCTCTGGGGACAGTGCGCGACCCAGGTCCGGGCTAGCGATCTTGTCGTCCGTAGGCAGATACAGCCGAAACCGACTAAACCGCACATCCACAGGCACAAGCTCCTGGGCGCTGGCCGTCAGGCCCAACTCTGCGTTACCTGAGAAGCGATCGTCGGTCACCGTGGACAAAAGATAGCCGTTGGCAAAGAGACGAATGGTGTCACCGACGCGCTCGACGCGCAGCCGATTCGGCGTTATACCGCCATACACATAGGGCGACGCCTTCCACTCGACAAGCCAGTGCCATTCCTCTCCCTCTCGGGCCCGCAGGCTAAAGCGTCCCGATCCATCGACCCGATACAGATAACCGTTGCCGGAGTGATCGGCGCCGAACAGGATGCCATACAAACCCCATGGATATGAGGCAGCACGCCCATCGACCTCGATGGCATAGTCCTGATAGTGCAGTCCTGGCCGACTGGCAATCATCACATAAGGACTGTGAATCTTGATCTGATACTCGCCGGTGAGATATTGCACGCGATATTCGCTATTGCTCTGTTCGATCCATAGCCCATCGGGCAGGTCATAGTCGTGGACATAGACCGGCATCCAGGCTGGGACCACCGTCGGCGGGATACGCGTCGGCATCACGGTGGGTAAGACCTGGTGATGGCGCAGCAACAAGGGCATCCAAGCCCGCGGCACCTTGGGCAAGGGCGTGGACGTGGGCCCGGTCGGCGTAGGCGTGTGGGTGCTTGTGGGGGTGGGCGTGCGTGAAGGGGTAGCAGAAGCCGTAGGTGTCGGCGTAGCCGTCGCTGCACACCCGGCCATCCGCGCGCGCACGGCGACATCTGCTCCCTGGCTGCCAAGATCCAGCCAAGAACCCGGCGCGCCGCTGGGACTCACATACGACCGACCCGCTTGCGTCGGGCCAAGGTTGTCGATAGGCACCGCCGCCCAATAGGAATGGTTCTCCATCGAGACTACCACGTGGATGTCATTGCCGGCAGTCACCGCCAGAGGCGGGTTCACAGCGATCTTGTGATAGCCAGCATGGTCAAAGCTCGTCTCCGGTAACTGGCGCAGCACCCCCGAAGGCGCACGGCCGTTAAAGGTGTCATAGATAGAGACCGCCACGCGCCGGGTGCGGTCCGTCGTCCACAGCTCGATCTGTTCGATACAACCCGATGTGGTGGGCACAAAGCGGACCATGGCATGGGCGCGCAATTGATCTCGCCAGCCATACTCACGCTGCCACCCGCCCTCGTCGTGATGCAGCAACATCTCGGCCGGCTTGGGGTTACGCCAGCCCATAATAGCCGCGGCATTGCTGCCCAGGCCCGCCGAGCCATAGGCCATGCTGAAATAGCCGCCATTGCCCCAGCCCGTGCCCCAGCTATTTTTGACCAACCACGCCCCCTGGCCACCGCTGTGTTGCAGCGTATCGTCCCAGCCGACGAGTAGCACGGCATGGTCCAGGGAATAGCTCCCGGGTCGGTATAACGTATACGAGCCGTCGTACAGCCGAAACGTCATCTCCCATGATGCCGAGGAAGCGCCCGAATCCATCGTCACATACAGCGGGCCATACGCATACAGCCAGCTCTTTAGCAGGGAAGTAGGAGGTACCGTGCTGTCGCCGAGAATCCAGACCTGATCGATGATCTTGACCGGCGGGCAGATCGTATTGCACGCCGCGTCAAACGGGACATAGGGATCGCAGCTCTCGGTAACTGCGCCACGTCGGGTCAGATGATTGGCCACAATCCAGATGTGGCCCCCGGCACAGCCGGCCTGCTCATAGCTGCAATCGCGGATGTTCCTCTCGGACAGGTCCCAAGTGCCCTCCCCACGAATTAACAACTGAGATTCGAGGCTGCCGATGCCGGCAAAGGCGTAGCAGGCACCGCATTCGCCTTGGTTACGCACCCCCGTCACGACACCCTGATTCCGCCAGTCCCAGCGCGTCGGCAACGCCTGCAACAGGGATGGAGGCGGTTCCTGGTAAGCGGCACTCAGATGATCGACATTGGCGGTATGCGGAGTATAGCCTCGCCCATATTCTGGCAACGCCAAGGGTTCAAGGGAGGAGGATAGCGTCGCCACCGACATCGGATTCGGCGGCGCCATCTCGCCCGCCTGCAGGGAGGGTTCCGCCCATGCCGAGGGCTGCAAACCCCAGAGACAGAACAGGAGAAAGAAGGGGATCAGGCGCTTCCAGCACGACGTGCGCTTGGAGCATCTTTTGGACGTGTACATCATCATTCCCATCAAACAGACGTAACATGCTCAGGATCACGTCTTGGCCTTGGGGGATACCATATATCAGTGATGCGATACTGAGGGGCGCGCGTGTATCGATCATCATGGCGGCTATTCTACAGCCGTGCTCTCATTCTGACAACTTGTTGGCCAAGGATCGCCAGCCATGGTAAAATCAGGACTGTAAGTTGCGCGTCATATGAGGGTATCTATGAGCAAGTCCTATGTCTTTTGGCTAGTATTATCGTCAGTGATCGTCGTGGTGACAGCCAGGTCTCTGCAGCGTTGCACCCAAGCCGAGCCCAAAGCCGTAAACAACGCGAACACTCCATCCGTCGCGACAGCGCCGACCAACCCGGTATCGCCAACGCCGATGAACCCAGCGCCCAACCCGCTCGCCTCGGAGACACAAGATACAGTCGCCAGCGCGGCCTACCAGTCCAAGTCGGTGGGTCGTGCCGCACCGGCGCCCGCTCCACATGGGCACATCGAAGGTCTGAGGCTCAGAGTGAACCAGCCGGTGACGGCGCCATCGGAGGTGGTGCGCGGCCTGGCGGTGGGCGACGATGCGGTCTATATGTCCACCACGGTGCCTGGCGGCAGCACGGCGATGCTGTATCGCTTGCGACGCGATCTGCTCACCATTCTGCAGGAACAAGATTTGAGTCACGACGTCCACACCCTCATCGGCGGATTGCATTTGAGCGGCGATACCCTGTGGGTCCCCGTCGCGGATGGCGTCGACTCGACGCCCAGCAGGGGCTCGACGCGCATCCTGGCGCTGGACCCCCGCTCAATGGAGACGCGTCAGGGCTTTGTGGTGGAGGACCAGATCACTCTCGTCGTTCAGGCACCAAGTGGGCATCTGGTGGGGTTCAACGATGAGGGTACCCAGGCCTACGAGTGGACCATCGATGGCCAGGAGTTGCGCCGGCGACCCTTGACCACGGGCGCGGTCTATCGCGATGCCGAACTTGTCGGCGGAAATCTGGTATGCGCCGGCGCCGACGTAAAAGGGGGGCTCCTTGACGTCCTCGATCCCGACAGCCTCACGCTGTTGGAGCGACATCGCTGTCAAGGGGCGGGCCAACTCGATAGCTATCTTACCGAATACGGCTTTGGCGTCGCACCCAAACTTGGCGCTGCCATCCATGAGGGACAAGAACCCATCTTTTACTTTGCGCTGCCGGGAGAACGGACTCCGATCTTCCTCTCTTACGTGCTCGACGACGTGCCACTGGAGCAGTGGCTGCCTATCACACAGCCGCGGACGCAATAGCAAGTGCTGGCGCAGTGGCAATATCAACGCTCCAAATCGTGAGGCCCACGCCAAAGCAGCGCATCGTCGTCCCAGCGCCACCCGGTGCTATCGATAGTCATAGGGCGTCTGTGCCATCCGCCTCGTACCCTGGTCAACGTTTCCTCCCATCCCTTGACGCCGCTGGTGGCATCGGCCGTCTCGACGTTGCAAGCGCCCACCGCCGCCGACCAGGTGATGGCCTCCTCAGGGCCAGCGCCACGTAGAACACCGGCCATAAAGCCGGCGATGGCGGCATCTCCGGCGCCGGTGGTGCCGACGACCTCGACGGCAAAGCTCGGTGTCCACAGCTCTCGTCCACTCCAGGCCAGGCTATCCGCTGGCCCACCGCGACCCAGGCTATGAGAGATAAGATCTGGCGCTGTGCGCAGATACAATCCGCGGTGGCCAAGCTTGAGCAACACGATGCGCGCGCCCAATCCCAGAGCCTCCTCACCGAGCGAGGATACCTCCTCGACGGCGAGCTCGTCCAGCAGTTCGCCGCCCGAGCGAGACAGGGCATCAAAACGCTTGCGACGCAGCATGAACAACGTTTCCTCGACGCTGGGCACAAAAAGATCTACCTCGGGCAGCGCTCCAGCCAGCAACGCACGCCAATCGACGCGGCCAGAGGGGCCAGCGGGATCGGGCATGGCCATGTCTAGCGACACCGTAGCACCCAGTTCCCCGGCCCAGCGGAGCATGGCCACAAGCTCCTGTCCCCCATTCTGATACAGACGGCGCATCAGTGGAGGATAGCCGAGGTGGAACAGCCGTGTCTCGCGCAGCAGAGCCTTGGGAAGGTCGTCGAGACCAAAGGTGTGATTGGTCCCCGCACAATGGAGAAAGGTGCGATCGATCCCCGGCGGGTTGATGACGATGGTGTAGGAGCTGGCCTCGCCAGAGGCCACGTTGATTCCCTCAATGAGCTGAGGGTCGCGATTCGCTATCAGGCCAAGGATCAGCTCGCCGATGCGGTCGTCGCCTACACGGGCAGCCAGGCGGACATCCAGCCCCAGCCTGTGCAGCGCCAGCCCCGTGTTGGATGCTGCCCCGCCGGTGGCCAGAACCAAGGGTCCCACCTCACTCAGCCGCCCCGGCGCCAAAAAGGCATCCGATTCAGCGACCGATCGAGAGATCTGCGGGATCATATCCAGGCAGAGATGCCCTGCTGCAACCACATCGACCATCGTGCTCCTTGCCTCCATGACGCCATAGGTGCCGGGCACCTTCTGAGGTGCCCGGCACCTTGTTTGCAGTTTACTGGGTAATCTTGTTCTCCTCGATGTAATCCCAGATGATCTTGTAGCCCATGCCCGGCTCCTGCGGCACGCGGACATAGCCCTCGCTATCCAGCGGATCGGGGATCTCGGCCAGGTAGGGCTCGGGGGTGTTGACGTCCACGCCGGGGGCTACCAGGCCCCGCTCATAGTACTCGCACACATCCTCGCTGGTGGCGCCGAGGATCTGCAAGTTGCCAAAGCCCGACATGTGCATCTCTAGCTTGACGCCAAAGGCCTCGCAGATGCCCGCCATCTTGTAGCTACCGGTGATCCCGCCGCGCAGCACGTCGATGCGGCTCATGTCCGAGGCATCGCGCAAGATCCAGTCGGCGCGGGTGTAGAGGCTGCCCGCCGCGATCTCGGGCGAGAGGATGGGGATTTCCAGCGCGTCGGCGAGCTTTTCGTAGACATGCACGCGATACTCGGGCATGGGGTGCTCGTACCAGTAGAAATCAAGGTCCTCCAACGCACGCCCCACCTTGAGCGCGTCTTCATAGGTGTGGTAAGTGCCCCAGGGATCGAACATGAGCACCATGTCGTCGCCCACCGCCTCACGCACGGCCTGGCAGGCGGCAATGTCCATGTCAATGTGCGACGGACGCCCCGGCACCGGCTCAAAGGTGATGGGATCGGCGAAATAGTAGGGATGGATCTTGTAGGCCTGATAGCCGGCCTGCTTGCACTCCAAAGCGTGCTGAGCATAAACCTCGGGCGAGCCCATGTTGGGGAAGGTGCTGGCATAGGCCTTGACCTTCTCGCGGCAGCCGCCCAGTAGCTTGTGGATGGGCACGCCGAACGCCCGCGCCTGCAAGTCCCACAGCGCCATATCGATGACGCTGAGCAGATTCTCGGGCACCTTGGCCACCCACATCCAATGCCAGAACTTTTCTCGGTCAAAGGGGTCTTGGCCGATGAGCAACGCCTTGGCCCGACCGAGCAACTGCGCTCGCTCGTCAGGCGGCAGGCCGTCCTGGTCGCCGTGGCCGTGGCCACCGAGATAGTAACCCTCGGCGCCTTCGTCGGTGATAATCTTGGTCAGAGTCTGGACCACCGTCCCCTCGGGGAAGAGCTGGCAGTTGCGGAATACCCTGCGCGGTACACGAAAGGGGATCACCTGTACGTCGACGATCTTCATCATTCCTCCAGAGTGTACTGTGATTTCAGGTGCCGGGCACCTGCGAAAACGGACTAGGCCGCGTCCTACCCGACGCCATCATCCCTATGCCGGATAGAGCTCGTCGATCAGATCCTGCAACTCGCGGCGCACCGACTCGTCCAGCGGAGGGATAGGACCGCGCACATTGGCCGTGCGGATCACGCCGCGCTGGCGCAAGATCTCC
>SKLG01000316.1 GCA_007123335.1 Anaerolineae bacterium
CGCCGCTGGCGATCGCGTAAAGCAGGTCTGGGCCGATGCCCATGTGGTGGGCGTGGAGCCGGTCCAGTGCCCGACGTTGTCGTGTGCGGGCTATGGCAGTCACGCCATCCAGGGGGTGGGCGATCGCCATGTCACCTGGATTCACAATGTGCTCAACACCGACGCCGTCATGGCTATTGACGACGCCGAGGCTCTGGAGGGCTTGCAGCTCCTTACCGACCCGACAGGCTGGCCCCTGCTCAGCGAGCGCTATGGCGTGCCGCGGGAGAGCCTGGAGCGCGTCGCCACCTACGTGGGCATCTCGGGCGTGGCCAATATTTTGGCGGCGATCAAGACGGCCAAGTTCTACGAGCTAGGCGCCGACGATGTCGTAGTCACCGTCTGCACCGACACCATCGACCGCTATCGCTCGACGATGGCCGAGTTCACCGAGCATGTTGGCGCGATGGACGAGATCGAGGCGGCCGTGCGCCTGGTCAGCATCTTTTATCGCCAAAAGCTGGACTGGGTGACCGAGGGCACCCGCGAGCATCGGCGGCTGTGGCACAATTTAAAGTTCTTTACCTGGGTGGAGCAGCGTGGCAAGAGCATGGCCGAGCTCGATGCGCAGCGCTCCGACGCATACTGGATCGAGCAACAGGAGCAGGTGGCGGAGGTAGATCGCGCTCTGCTGGCCCTACGCGCATCCTAGATCCACGATCGATGGCATGACAAAATCGCCGGGCATGTGAGCGTCCTAGACGTCTGTGCCCGGCATCTGTATGATGTCGCGCAACCTTGTCGCGCCGTCGACGTAAAGGGAGGTGCGAGGAATATGCGCGCGCAACGAACCGGAGGGAACGTGGGTGGGGTGGTGGTGAACAACGAGCGAGAGTGGGTGCTACGGGCCTGCGCTGGCGACCAGGCGGCGTTTGCCAATCTGGTAGAGGCGTATCAGGGCCCGATCTATAACCTGGCCTATCGGATGTTGGGTAGTGGCGTGGAAGCTGAAGACGCGACGCAAGAGGCGTTCCTGCGCGCTTATTCCCGTTTGAGCAGCTATGATCCAGAGCGCAAGTTCTCGTCGTGGATTCTCTCCATCGCCTCGCACTATTGCATCGACCGCTTGCGGCGGCGACGCCACGGCTCGGTATCGATGGAGGAGATCAATCATTGGCGTTGGCTCCCCGATCGGCGACCGCGCCCGGAGGAGTTGGCCACGCAGAGCGAGCGCAGCAGCGAGATCCATGCCCTGTTGGAGGAGCTACCGCCCCAATATCGCCTGGCCATCGTGTTGCGCTACTGGCAAGAATATTCGTATCAAGAGATCGCCGAGATTACCGAATCGACCGAGAGCGCCGTCAAATCGCGGCTGCATCGCGCCAGGCGCATGATGGCGGGGATGTTGGAGGAGCAATCCCAGATGGATTCGGTCGAAGAGGATGCCCAAAGGAGCGAATCGAAACATGCAATGTCTTCATGCTTCTGAGCTCATGTCGCTAAAGCTTGATGGGCTGCTGGACGAGCCTGATGAATGTCGGCTAAAGGTTCATCTAACGAGGTGTCCCGCTTGTCAGAATCACTGGGCGCATTTGAGCAGGGTTGAGGCCCTATTTGCCGACGCGCCCGCGCTCGTTCCTCCGCCTGTCTTGCAGCGCAACATCATGGCGGCTGTGCAGCAAAAGAGCCGCTTGACGGGGATATGGCGCCGATCATCACTCTTGGCCCTGGGCATGATCCTGGCTACGTTGGCGCTCATTGTGCCCGTGATGTTGGTGATCATGAGTGTCGCCACCGACCCTATGGTCGTACAGCAGGCTGTGGGCAATCTGGTCAGGCTCACCGGTTTGGCGCGTTCTCTGAGCGGCGCGTTGGTCCTTGTTCTTCGGGCGCTTGTCGGCGGGATGAACTGGGTCTTGTTACCTGGATGTCTGGCCTTGGTCATGGGCATGCTGTTGGTGTGGTGGTATCTGCTGCACATGCCCAAGGCGAGAGCGTAACGTTGTGTCGATAGAAATCATCATTTATAGGATTGTCGGTTGGAGGCAGTGATGAGACGCCTGGGCGTCCTGGCGCTATGTGCTCTGCTTCTGCTGTTAGGCATAACGCCGATGACGGCGGTGGCCCAGGGTAGTCAGAGCACGGTCATCCATGACTTGCGGGTACTCCAAGACGGAGAACGAGTTGACGAGGATCTGGTCATCCTGGGAGGCACACTGCGCGCCGAGCAGGGCAGTCAAGTGCTTGGTAACGTCGTCGTCATGGCCGGTGAGGCCGATATCGCCGGCTTGATCCAGGGCGATATCGTTGGCTTTGGTGGGACGGTGCAGCTCGGCCCGACGGCAGAGATCGCCGGCGATGTGGTCGTGCTGGGCACGCTGCGACGGCACCCAGAATCGTTGGTGCATGGCAATATAGTCGAGGGTCTGGCGGCTACTGCACGCTTGGAGAGTATATCGAATCACTGGTTAAGTCGCTCTACGACGCTTCCGCGTCGGGCGACAGCGTTGCCCGAGATATCACGGCGAGCGCCGGTAGGGCTTTATCAGACGCTCCGCTCCTTGGTTTTGATGCTGGGGTTGGTGCTTGTCGCGGCTTTGGTGGCCACTGCGCTGCCTCGCAACCTGATCAACACTACCGAGGCGATGCTTCGCGCTGCGCCGTTGAGCATGGGTATTGGGCTGTTGACGTTGCTGCTGGCGGCGTTCCTGGTCCCGCTGTTGATCATGATCTGCATCGGCATTCCGGTGGCTCTGGCCCTGGCGCTGGCCTTGCTGGGCGCGATGCTGTTGGCCTGGGTGGCCGCCGGCCACATCGTCGGAAAGGCCTTGCTGCGCCTGCTCAGAACCGAGCGCGATATGCTGTTGCCCGAGACGGTGCTAGGCACCTTGCTCATCACGCTGGTCGCCCAGATCCCCTGTATCGGGTTCTTGATGGTGCTGGTGCTGGCAAGCTGGGGGTTGGGGGGCGTGATGCTGACCCGCGCTGGCACCACAGGCGATACGTTCTGGCGCCCCTTTGGTCCATCTGCCACGCCACAGACGCCGCCGCCATCACCGCGGCCTCCATCGCCCTCATCCACACAACCGGATAGATCGAGAGATACCAAAAAGCTGTATCCCTGATCGATACAGGCTCCAAACGATTCGTGAGCGGGGGAGGTGTCATAGAACACCTCCCCCGTTGCCCATGTCTCGAAAGATATGAAGAAACTGTCACCCCCCCTGGGGCGGTCTTTCATCGCCGATTCATCTGTGCGCCGTATACTGGCAAACAGATAGAGATCGGAAGCACGACCACCCTCTGGGAGGCAAGACAGTATGGCAACCAAGTTGGCACATCTTCGATCGGCGAGAGTCATGCCCCTTTGGGGACATGCTTCGACCGTTGACATATGGCATACCCCTTCCGCTACCAAAGTCGGCTCTGGCGCCACTGCCTATCGGATAGCGAAGCGGCTGTTTGACCTCGTGTTAGCCACAGTATTGCTGACCCTGCTTGCTCCGCTCATGGCGCTGATCGCGTTCGCCATCGTGCTTGATTCCCGTGGGCCAGCGCTCTTTGTGCAAAAGCGAGTGCGCGGCGATCAGTCGCTGCGCGGTACACGTCCCGAAGAGCAGGTGTTCGATTTCTTTAAATTCCGGACGATGAGCCATCATGCCGATCCCGCCATCCACCAGGAGTACATGCGCCGGCTGATCCACGGTGACGCCGAAAAGGGGAACAACCTGTACAAGATCGAGAATGACCCGCGTGTGACTCGGGTTGGGCGTTTCCTGCGCAAGACCAGCCTGGACGAACTGCCGCAGCTCATCAACATCCTGCGCGGCGAGATGACCTTTGTCGGTCCTCGTCCTGCCATCCCGTACGAAGTTACTCACTACAAGCCACATTATCTGGAGCGTCTCACCGTGACCCAAGGATTGACGGGGCTGTGGCAGGTGATGGGGCGCAACGAACTCTCGTTCGAGGAGATGGTGGCGCTGGATGTCCAATATGCGCGCGGCCGCTCCTTCTTGGGCGATATCAAAATCCTGCTGGCGACGATACCGGCGGTGCTGATCGGCCGGGGTGTTTGTTAGCGTTTATCTGTTTCGCTGTCGAGATGCCATTCGATATTAGTGTTTAATAACCTTCCCTCCTCCTCCTCGCCTCCCAAAGGGGATCCTTCTCGGGAGACCCTTTGGGAGGCGATCTTGTGAAAGGATGCGGTTTCCAGATAGCTGTTGACGCGCAGCTCAGTCTAACGCTAGAATGGCTGCGTTGCCGAGTTTGCCGTGGCCCATATGGTTCCCTAGGCATCTTGGCCTTATAGGGCGCCTGGGCAATCGCAGCACGGTGCGGTTCCGTCTTACAGGTCGTAGAGTGCGATCTGGTGTGCAGCAAAAAGGAGGATTGGATGACCAAAAAGGGATCTACAGCTCTACTGGCGGTGTTATTGGGGGTGCTGATCATCGTCGGCGCGGTGCTGAGCTCAGGTAGCGTCGCGGCTCAGCCCGAGGTGCGGGGTATCGCGCCGAATGCCCAGCCCTGGTATGACGTTGTGCGGCTCCCTGTATCCGCCGATACGGTGATCGACAGTTGGAACCAGGATCGCAACTATAGCACGAACTGGACGTTGCGCATGCGCGCCAACGACGTGTCCTCGGCCATGTACCAAGTCGATTTATCTTCGCTAGAGCTGCCGTCAAACACCGTGGTGGGCAAGGCGGTGCTCAGGCTGTATGTGCATTCGCGCACCAATCCAATCCCTATGGCGGTTAGCGCATTCGCCATCACACG
>SKLG01000049.1 GCA_007123335.1 Anaerolineae bacterium
ATGGCCGCTACGATCTCGCGCTGGCCTCCCATTCGTTGTACAATGTGCCGGACATTGCCGAGGTGGTGCGCGCTCTCGTCTCGCTGGCGCCCCACGTGGTGATCTTGATGGGCACCGGGCATCAGCAGGCGTGGCTGGGGCGCCTCTATCGGCGTTTCAAGGGGGAGACGCCCTGTTCGCCGGCCCATTTCGGCCTGTTCTACGACGTGCTGCTAGAGATGGGCATCTATGCCGACGTGCAGATCCTCTGGACCAGCGCGAACTATGTTTATGACAGCGTCGAGGAGCTGGTCGAGTGGTGGGCGCCGCGCCTGGGTTGCGCCGACGGCGATCGGGACGCGCTGCGCGCGGCGATGTTGGAACAGACCACGCAGCAGGGGGAAAAGATCGCCATCCTGGGCCAACAACGGGCGGCGCTGATCCACATCGACGCGGAGCGCAGCCTCTTTGCGCCCGCCACAGCCGAGGACGGGGACTGACGCGACGCCCGACCGCTCATGGAGAGGTCATCACGTCGAGTCGGCGCCTTGGACACGAATAGAGGGAGACGACGGAGCCATGAGCGAACAAACAAGCGGGGAAGAAGAGAGCAGCGCGGGCGGGGATGCGCGGCCCTTCCTTGGGTCCTGGTTTGCGCTGCTGAAAGACGTAGAGATGGTGTGTTCTGATGCTCCCAATAATTGGTAATTGCCAGAACCAACGATATCCATTATCATGAAACTTCCCAATGCAGATCATGCAGTCGTAGATATTCGCAAATTGCGCGATTACATTCTTAGCCCGATGCATAGGATAGGTAAACACAAGGCGCGAGTGTTTCTGGCTGCATTGAATATGACCGCGAATGATGCTGAAAGCTTGCGTCGCGCCCTGCTACAGGCGGCAAGAGAGCAAGAAGCCGAATTGGGCTTGGCAGACGACTATGGGCAACGTTATCAAGTCGATTTCGTGCTAGAATGGAAAGGAAGACGGGCAATCATTCGCAGCGCCTGGATTATCGAATTCGACACACCATATCCCAGGCTGACCAGTTGTTACGTGCTGGAAGAGTAGCGAGGTGATGTGATGAAAACCATCAAATTGCTCGATGTAGTCGCTTTGACCGTTGACTTGCCAGAGCATAACTTACGGCAAGGGCAGGTAGGCACAGTTGTAGAGATTCTGGCGCATGGCACTGCTTTTGAAGTCGAATTTAGCGACAGCAACGGACATACCTATAATTCACTGGGATTGCGCCCTGACCAAATCATGGTATTGCACTATGAGCCGATCTATGAGTAAAGGCTCCGCCGACCGCCAAGGGCCGCGGCCGATGCTCTCCAGAGGTCGTCGAGTGGTGGGCGCCGCGCCTGGGCTGCGCCGACGGCGATCCACCGCCCCGTCGAGTCGGCGCGGTAGACATGCATCGAGGGGAAGGACGGAGCCATGAGCGAACAAACAAGCGGGGAAAAAGAGCGCGGCGAGGGCGGAGATGCGCTCGAACAACGACGCGCGGTCTTTGAACAGGCGCTCCACGCCTTTCGCGAGCTGGAGCAGCCCGCCGGCGAGGCCCAGGTATCCATGTCGCTGGGTCGGTTAGAGATCGAGGGTCAGGATTGGGACGCCGCCATCGCGCACTATGAGCGGGCATTGGACCTCTATCGCCAGGTGGAGGACCTTCAGGGGCAGGGGCAGGCGCTCTTTGCCCTGGGCGTCGTGCACGCCTTTCGCGGCAGCGCCGGCGAGGCCCTCGACGCCTACGAGTTGGCCATCAACCTCTTTGCCCAACTCGAGGATCTGCGGAGCCAGGCCCAGGTGCTGAACAACCTCGGCCTGCTTTATGCCGAGCTGGGCCGCCAGGCGGAGGCGGCCGCCTCCTACCAGGCCGCCCTCGAGTTCCTGCGCCATCTGGGCGACGAGCAGGGCGAGGGCCGGGCGCTGGGCAATCTGGGCTATGTCTATGCACTCGGCGGCGAGAACGACAAGGCGCGGGTCTACTGGCGGCGCGCGCTGCGCAAGCTCAAGCCGGGGTCGACCGAATATCTCCGGGTGCGCGCCTGGCTGGAGGGCTAGGCATCTGCCGCGCTCGATCCGGCCGGGAACGCCGAGCGCCAGCTCGGCTCCCTCATCATGCCGAGCTGGCGCTCGGCGTTCCCGGGTGGCATGGGGTTGACGCCCACGCGGCGGCGGACTACTATGTGCCCATGAGGCAGCCATGCCGAGGAGATGCGATCAGGCCCTCGATCTCGTCCGCCACAAGCTCGATCCAGGCTCTGCATCTGACCAGCCCTAATCCGCAGCGACTATTCACGAACGAAAAGGAGTGCACGAACCATGAAGATCACCGACCTGAAATGCGCCGTGTTCGGCTCAAACCCCATGGTCCGCATCGTCACCGACGCCGGCATCGACGGCTATGGCGAGGTGGAGGCCAGCAAGAACTACCTCAAACCTCATATCATGTTCTACCGCGACTTTATCCTGGGCCAGGACCCCACCGATGTCGAGCGGGTGATGCTCAACATCCGCCGCGTGGGCGCGTTCAAGCCCTGGGGCAGCGCGGTGAGCGCCATCGAGATGGCGTTGTGGGACATTGCTGGCAAGGCCGCCGGTCTGCCGGTGTACAAGCTCCTGGGCGGCAAGGTGCGCGATCGAGTGCGCGTCTATAACGGCGCGGTGCGCTTCCCCATGAGCGGCGCCTCGCCCGAGGACTATGCCGAGAACATGCGTAAGATGAAGAACTCGCCCGAGAATTTCTCCATCATCAAGCAGGGCATCGCCTTTCACTCGCAAATGCCCCATCAGGTGCCCAACTTTTCCTACAGCGACCCGGTGCCCGGCCGCTGGCATCGCAATCGCGGCTTGCTCACCGAGCGCGGGCTGAACCACATCATCGCCTGCGTCGAGGCGATGAAGGAGGTGCTGGGCGACGAGATAGGGCTGGCCCTGGACTGTGGCCCCGGCTGGACGGTGCCCGACACCATCCGCCTGGCCAAGGCACTGGAGCCATTGAACATCATGTGGCTCGAGGACACGATCACCGGCGACTATACGCCCTATGTCCTGGCCGACGTCTATCGCGAGATCACCCGCGCCACCTCTACGCCGATCCACACCGGCGAGCAGATCTATTTGCGGCAGAATTTCCGCGAGCTGATCGAGGGCCACGCCGTGAACGTCATAGGCCCCGACCCCTGCGACATTGGCGGGATCGCCGAGCTCAAGTGGGTGGCCGAGTATGCCGATCTCCACGGCATCCTTATGGCGCCCCACGGCACCGGCGACGGCCTGTTCGGCCTGGCGGCGCTGGTGCAGGTCTGCGCGGCGATGCCTGAGAACTATATCGCCTTTGAATACCCCACCGGCAAGCCCGACTGGTGGTATGACATCGTCGATGGCCTGCCCGATCCCATCGTCGTGGACAGCCACATCGACGTCTGGGACACGCCGGGCATGGGCGTAAGCTTTAACGAAAAGGCCCGCGAGTACCTGCCCGAGGGTGAAGAGGACTTTTTCGACTAGACCTCCGCGCCACAACGCAGCGCCCGACCGCCTTGACGGCGGTCGGGCGCGTGGTTTGTGCGCGGAATGGCGCAGGGCGTCAGGCCGGCGTTAAATAGTTCTTGGCGGCCCAGAGCAGGACGCCGTCGATGCGCACCTGTGCCCACACCAGCCCGCCGGCGGTCTGCTCGACGCCGGTGGCCTGCAGGATCGTGCCGTTGGGCACGATGCGCCGGATGGCATGCTGCGTCCCCGCCCCGGCGCGCAACCGCAATCCCGCCGGAGCCACGACCCGCATGGCGCGGGTAGCAGGCGGCGCCGGCGCGGCGGCAGTGCCGAGATAGGAGGTCGCCGCATAGCCGGTGAAGCATCGGCCGGCGCGACAGACCTGGACGCGGGTCCAGGACAGGCCATCGCTCCAGACAGGAGCCGCCAGCGGCGTCACCCATTCGCCGTGGAACAGGGTCAGGACCACACTCGCGGTTAGCCTGGGCTGGCTCCGCAGTCTCAGACCCACCGGGGCATTGACCTGCACCGGCCTGGCATCAAAGGGCGGCGGTACAGGCGTGGGCTTTGGCGGAGGCGGTACCGTCGTTGGTGGAGGTGGCGGTGGTGGTGGCACATGCGGCGGCCCTGGCGGTGGCACGGGATAGCCGCCAAACGGAACGATCACGCCACAGCCGATGATGGCGCTATGAGGGTGCACATCGGCATGGATGGCGATGGTGCTGCCGTTTGGCCCCCTCAGATGGTGCGGCTGCAGGGCGGTGGTCACCACGCGATAGCTGGCGCTGCCATCCGGATAAAACTGGATGTTGGGCAAGCGCACGATCTCGGCGCCCCCACAGTGAAAGGTTGGCGCACAGCAATAGCCCACGTTGGTGATCCCCACTCGCCGATCGCCACCCACCGGCTCAAAGCCCCTCACCCGTATCTCGATGATCGCCTGACCAAAGGCGTCCCATTGAAAGGTGGCCGTGCCCATCGCCGCACCACTGGTACTGCGGATCACGGCAGTGTGCAAGAACGGAAACGACTTTTGGGTGGTGGCCTGGGCCGCTGCTGGCATCAAGAGCGTGACTAGTATGGCCACTGCCAAGAGCACGCCCAGCCTTCTTTGCAAGAGCTTTTGTCTTTTCATATCTGTCTCCTTTTCCTAGACTAGGCAGGCCCGAACCTTTTGGCCAGGCCGCACTCGGCACACCGCAAAGCACCGATACCACCTCGGCATCGACGCGGAGCCTCAACGAAAAAGCGCTTACACGCCGCTGTCATCATCGA
>SKLG01000563.1 GCA_007123335.1 Anaerolineae bacterium
CGCGGGTCTCCGACCCGCACAAGGGCCGACATGGGGCGCGGGTGTCCCCACCCGCGAGCGTCGGATGAAGGCGCGAGGCCCAACAGCGCCGGGCCTCGCGCTTACTCGTGTATTTCTATTTGCCCATATCGCGCAGCGCGGCATAGGCCGGCCTGGGAGCCCAGTCAGCGCGCAAGATACCAAAGGCCGCCTTTTCATCGTGGGCGCCAGATGTCGGCGCAAAGTTCAGGTTCCAGGTGATCATGGGCCCCACCCAGCCCCAGGCTCGCCCCATCTGATAGGCGCGCACCAGGTACTGGGCTTGCTGAGCCTCGCTAATCTGGCCCGCATACTCGTACCCCGCCGCCGGACCCACCCCAAGGCCCTCCACCGTGGCCCAGCCAAACTCGGTGGGCCAGATGCGCTTGCCGCCATCGCCATACTTGACCATGATGTTGCGGTAGCTCTCCATCGTCCCACGGAAGAAAAAGCTGGGATGACCCTTGAAGGTGGGCCTGTCTGGATCGCTCCAGGTGCGCCAATCGGCGTCGGGCGGGTTGTTATACCCGCTGGGGTGCGAGCCGACGGCATCACAGTAGTTCCGCAGCCCGAGCTGATACATCTGCTCCAGATAGATTCGGTCGTCGATGGCAACATCGCCGTCGTTGACCCCCGTCGGTGTCAGCGCGCCGCTGATGACCACGGCGCCCGGATCCACCGCCTTGATGGCGGCATAGGCCGGTCTGAGCAGGTCCATATACCGGGCGGCGCTTAGCTTGTGGCCGCGCCCGCCCCACTCATAGTAGAGGTTCTGCTCGTTCCAGATCTCATAAGCCTGGACCCGGCCTCGGTAACGCGCCGCCAGCTCGCGCACAAAGGTGGCATAGGTGTTGGGATCGGACGGCGGCCCCTCGTGGGTGTCGCCAGCCGGGCGGGCCCATCGGGGCGCCTTGACCACGCTGAGCATCACGTTGAGGCCGTTGGCGTGGGCAATGTCCACGATGTGATCCAGGTCGCCCCACGAGTACTGGCCTGGCGCCGGGTTGTACTTGAACCACTCGACCTGCTGTTTGACCCAGTTAAAGCCCATCCCCCTGACGAGTTCGACGACCCGATGGGGATCGTTGTACATGTGTGGCTGAATGCCATAGCCAAAGTATCCGCCCACGCGACCGGCAGGGACAACCGGGGCAGGGGCCGGCGCGGCAGGGGCAGCAGGCTCGGCAGGCTCAGCGGGCGCCGCCGGAGCGGCCACGGTGGGCCGTGCCGTCGGCGTGTTGGTCGGCGTCGCCGTGGGTGTGGGCGTGTCGGTCGGCGTTGCCGTGGCCGTCGCCGTGGGCGTCGGGGTAAAGGTCGGCGTCGGCACCTGCACATTCACCTCGCCGCCGCGAGCCAGATCGGTCTGCCCGCCATCCGTCGAGACAGCCGCGCGGATGACATAGTCACCGGGGTTGTTTGGCGCCGTCCAGGTCCAGTTCGGATCGGTCAGCGGCAACACCTGACGCTCGACCACGCGGCCGGCGCCATCCTCAATCGTCCACACAAAGGCGAATTTCTCACCGGCATCCTGCCCGGCATCCGGCTCGCCTGTGGCGACAATCACCGCCTCACTGCCGGCGGTGGCGCGCATCTCGCTATAACTCTGGGCCACCGATAGCACCTCGGTGTCATTGCCCTCGTCCAGGGCGCCCTGAATGGCCGCCCCACCCAGGCCGTACCGGTTCGCGATCTGCAACTGGCGCCCGATACGGGTGCCGGTCGAGAGCCACACCGTGCGCTCCGCGCCACGCTCTGCGCCGCCCTCTTGGTAGGTGAACCAATAGAGCTGAGCAGCCGAGTCGTAGTGGATGTCGATCCCTTGCGCCTCGGCGCGGGCGAGCGCCTGCAGCACCAAATGCAGCGACTCGCCGGGCAAGATGAGGCCGTCCTCGTCGTCGGCGGCAATCTCATCGACCAGCCTGCTCAGGGCACCAGAGTAGGTCACCGTGGTCGGCGAGGACGCGTCGGCGGCCATATCCTGGCTGTAGGCGCTCAGCGCCAGGTCGATCTTGTGCCGCTCGATCTCGCCGGTGGCAAAGGTCAAGAGCGCATCTATAGCGGTCGGCCCCGAGGCCGGCGACGCATAGGCCGCAGGATCCAGCGGCGCAGGGATGCGCACCACGTCGGCGATCTGGCCGATGCGGCGCCAGTCATAGGCCCCCGTATCTATCGCACCCGACGACGTGATGATCGGCCGATCCACACACAGCACCAACGTCTTGTGGCCGGCGTTCAAGGCCGTGGCCAGGCGCTCGACCAGGCTGGTGAACTCGGCCCGCAGATCGGCATCCACGCCTTGATAGTCCAGGAGGACGCCGGAAAAGGCTTCCGCCGCCGAGAGAACGTGCTCCACATGCGCCTCGATGAGGTCATCGCTGATGAGCAGGTTATCCACCAGATCGCTGCGCACCACGCCATTCTGCACATTGGTGAGATGCAGCAGCATCTGCACCCCCTGCGGCGCAGAGAGAACGGCGGTATCGCCGCGCAGGCTGCCATCGCCTTGCAGCTCCAGCCCACCCACGGCCAGGTTGCTCAGGTTGTTGACCGTCTGCAATCCGGCGACGGCGGGCTCTTCGCTGACCACCTCCAGCCCGAGGCGCATCGCCCCCGGCTGCTGCTGGGCGACGACCATCAACGTGGGCACGCTGTCCAGCTCTGCCTCCAGGGTCAGAGCATCGGCGGAGGTCTGCGACGGAAGCCACTGCCATCCGGAGCCATCCCAGCCAAAGAGATCGGCGGTCCCCACCTCTGCCAGCTCATAGGGCACCGGCAGCAAGAGACGGCCCTCGCTGGGCATCTCGCCTCGCGCGCTCAGGCGGTAAAAAGGCTCATACGCGACGAGCCCGGCGGGCAACGTTTGTAGCGCCGCATACTCAAGATCGTCCACGCGGATCTTGACATCTGGGCCCGAAGAGGCCAGGAACCCTCTACCCGTCGCGGTAGAGGCGGCTGCGAGGTCAGCGCCGGTGAGAGAGTCCAACACCATCCGCGAGCGCTTGGACACCGCGCCGGCAGGCACCGTAAGCCGCGCGCCATGGGGACCCTCCAGAACACCCCCCTCTGGCGTCAACTGGGGCATACCGGCGCCGAACAGGCGCACGCCCAGTGAAGCAGGGGGCAAGAACAAAGAAAGGATGAGCACGGGAATGAGAGCAAGGGCGATGATACGTTCTGTCCAGGGGTGATTCACAATATCCTTGAGCACGCAGATTCCTCCTTTTCCCTCCGCGGATATCTTGTGAGATCACCGCGGTCTTGACCCATAGAATGGCCGATGAACGCAAAAGAGGGGTAGACACAGCGTGTCTGCCGGTGCGAGGGGGCTGCTCGGTTGATGACATGGATCATGGACGTGGATTCTTCAAGGGGTTCATCGCCATTAGCCTGATAGGTCACACAATCGTACTAGGATGCTTGGCGCCAATGTCGGGATTCTAGCATAGCGATTCGCTTTCGCCAAGCGCCCCCAAATCATGGGCGAAACCGCCTCCCAGGGGGGGATGGGCGCCGCTACCGCCGCCCTTGGGGCCACGGTTGACACAGCCATAACCTGACATCCCTTTGGCGCGCCTATCGTGGATCCAGATCTCTCGAGCAACAAGTAATCCCCGCAATGTCGTGTGCTCGCTCAGTATTTGAACCTGCTGTCGCAGGTGGGTGCCGTCCGGTGGTTGAGCGGTCCAAGACACATCACAACCACATCTGGAAGCTGGCTCCCTATACTAAACCGTTGGCTCAATACCAATAAGAGCATCACGGGCACCGCAGGGATTACGCCATAAGTGTAACATAGCTCGTCGAGAATGCAAATTCTGGCCTGCCCTCCATAGCCGGCTCAGCCCTCGACACCATTGCCCGTCATGGCCCCGCCACCGTCCACCGCAAGCCGACACGCAGCCATACAAAGGCGAAAACCGTACGAAAAGCGCTTTTGACGCGCCTGCTCATTCGTTGTATACTCTCCCCCGGAGTTCGTGAAATTATTCACAAACGGTCACGATAGGCAAAGAGTCCCTATCCTACATGTCTGCAGGAGTTGACGATGGTCACAGTGGTTATCTGTGTCGGGAGTTCTTGCTACGTGCGCGGCTCGGACCAAGTCGCCGCAACGTTCGAGAATCTGATCGACCAAGAGGGCTTGGCGGATCAGGTCGAGCTGATGGGCGCGTTCTGCATGGAAGAGTGCTCGATGGGTGTAGCCGTCCGCGTGGAGGACAAGGTCTATCGCGGCGTGCACCCCGAGGATGCAGAGGCTTTTTTCCGCGACGAGATCCTGTCCGTCGTGAAAAAGGATGTGGCGTAGCCATCCGGCGCGATCGTGCGCCCCGGTTGTTTCTATCGCGATGGTAGAGGTGTTTTGATGGTCAAGATACAGACACGACATGAGCAAGAGGTCTTTCCGCTGGCGCTCTTTCGAGAGCTGGAGGCGTATATCCGCGATCTCGGCATTGATCGCAAGGATCCCCGCCGGCTGGATACCCTGATTCAGACGCTGCACAAGGCGCAGAGCATCTTTGGCTACCTGCCAGAGCCGGTGCAGCGCTATATCGCCGATCGCTACGGCGTCTCGCACGCCCGGGTGTCGGGCGTCATCAGCTTTTACAACTATTTCACCACCACCCGCAAGGGCGATGTGCAGATCAGCGTCTGCATGGGCACCGCCTGCTATGTGAGCGGCGCCGACCAGGTGCTCAAAGAGTTTGAGCGCATCCTGGGCATTCGCTCCGGCGAGGTGACC
>SKLG01000074.1 GCA_007123335.1 Anaerolineae bacterium
GAGGAAGTCGCCCGCGCGGTGGGTTTTCTCGTCTCGGAGGGCGGGTCGTATATCAGCGGTCAGGTACTGCGCGTCGACGGCGGCGAGCAGATGTGGCCCTGCTAAGCCGCGGTTTGGCGCGACCTATTGAACACCGCTGCGTATAGAAGGCAAGGTTCGCACACGCTTGACTTCTAAAAGACGCGCTATGAGTTTGGCGACCAGGGGAGGCAGATGAGCGATCTCCTGAATACCTTCAAAGACCGTGCCGAGCAGCTAGTCTCGGCGATCAACGACCGCGGCGGTATCAAGGCGACGATGGACGGTCTGCGCCGCCAAATGGCGGCGGCGGATCGCCGTCGGGATATGCAAAAGATCAGAAGTGAGTTGCGTCGTCTGGATGGGCAGATCACCGAGATGATCACCGCCGTCGGGGTGCAGGCTGTGGGCTTGCACAAGTCGGGGCATCTGCATTCGCCAGAGCTGGCGCCGCTCTGTCAGCACATCGTCGAGCTAGAGGCGGTGGTAGCGCAGCAAAAAGCCGAGTTGGCCAAACTGGAAGCTGCTCAGGAGCAGGATAAGGAGCAGGAAACGGGCGATTGTCCCTCCTGCGGACGGCCGCTCCTCGAAGGGGCCACCTTTTGTCCCCATTGCGGTACAGCGGTACCCAAGCCGCAGGTCGCCTACCACTTTTGCCCACAGTGTGGCACTGAGCTGCGCCCAGGCGCCAAGTTCTGCGGCAAGTGTGGGCATCGGCTGACGTCTTGATGCTGCTGCAGTCACCTATTGACGGACCACTAGCTGGTCTTCACCCGTCTTCCTAGCAGCCATCCAACGATCTCCTCGATCGCCCACAGGATGCTACCCAGGAGAACATCCAGTAGGGCTGTGCTAATAAAGACGGTGGCCAGATACGCTGCTCCATGCTGTAGCGGCGCAAACGCTGTGGCCGGGATGTGTTCGCCAATGCCCAGGAGATAGGCGCTCGCGATGATCAGGGCGAGGATCAGCGCTGCCCAGTGCCAGCTCTGGCGATCGGATGCGCTGGGCAGCATGGCGTTGCTGATAGCCAGCATGATGTAAAGCCATAGCCATGCATCCGGCACGCGCATCAAAGCACCAAAGAACTCTTTCGCGAGTTCGATGGGCGATGATATTAGAGATAAAGAGGACAAGTGCCACGACGCGATGGCCACCACCACAGCGCTGCCGATCAACAAGGGGGCCGCACCGATAAGGCTCTCCCGTATCGGATCGGTATGGCCGATGGTCACCGAGCCGAACTGTGCCTTATTGCCATGTCCCACTTGAGGGCGCAGCGTGATTCCGGCCGTTCGGACACCCAAGAGTCGGGCTGTCAGCCAATGGCTCAATTCGTGAAGCAGCGTTCCGGGCAGGAGCAGCACAAAGTAGACGTACAGTGCGACCGTGGCATTGCCAGTGAATAGAAAGACCAGCCGCTGGATACGCGTTCCTAACCAGCGGCTGGTGGGTATCAGCAGTGCCAGGCCTACAATGAGGCTTAGAAGAGGGGTCCAGGATGGCTGCATCGTCACGGTGAGGCGGCGCAGCCGCTGCTCAGATCAGGCCCTTGGCCGAGGCTGTGCTGCGCACGATAGCCGCAAAGCTCTCGGCCTGAAGGCTGGCGCCGCCCACCAATCCGCCATCGATGTTCGGCTGGATCATGATCTCCTCAGCGTTGCCCGGGTTCACGCTGCCTCCATACTGAATGCGGATGGCCTCCGCCGTTGCCTGGTCATAAAGATCGGCGATGGTGGCGCGCACCACCTCGCCGCACACCTGCTCGGCGTCCTCGGGTGTGGCCGCCCGCCCGGTGCCGATGGCCCAGATAGGCTCGTAGGCGATCACCAGCCCCGCCGTTTCCTCCGCGGATACGTTCTGCAATGCAGCCACTACCTGATCGCGGACCCAGGTCTCGGTGCGTCCCTCGTCGCGCAAGGCCAGCGTTTCGCCCACACACACGATAGGGGTCAGCCCCTGAGCCAGGGCAGCGATGACCTTTTTATTGACTTCTTGATCCTTTTCACCAAAATACTCGCGACGCTCCGAGTGGCCGATGATGACGTACTGACAGAACTCGGTGACCATCACTGGCGATACCTCTCCCGTGAAGGCGCCACTCTCCTCCCAGTAGAGATCCTGGGCGCCGATAGCTAGTGTACTGCCCTGTATCAGGCGGGCTACGTCGGGCACGGCTAAAAAGGGCGGGCAGAATACCGTCTGCACCTCCGGGATGGCCATCAGATCAGCCATCATGGCGCGCACCAGGGCCGTGCCCTCGGCGGCCGTCTTGTTCATCTTCCAATTCCCGGCGACGATCGGTGTGCGCATCTTTTACTCCTTTTGGGACGCTTTGGCGATCTCTGAAACGGCGATGTATCGCCTCGTCTCGTCTATCTGCGGCATGGGCGCTATTCGGTCTACTCCTCTGTATCGTGGCGTCGGCCTTCCAGGCTTTCCATAAGAAGCTGGCGGGCGACCTGCGGGTTGGCCTGACCGCGAGTGGCCTTCATGACCTGACCCATGAGAAAGCCCAGCGCGGCGCCTTTACCCTGCAAATAGTCGGCCACCGGCTGCGGGTTCTCGGCCAGCACCTGGGCTACGACGGCCGCCAGGTCACTCTCGCTGCTAATCTGCCGCAATCCACGACGCCGGATAATCTCCTCCGCCGATCCACCGCGATGGAATAGCTCGGCGAGAACCTCCTTGGCCGCGGCGGCGTTGATGGCGCCTTTGTGGAGCAGCATAAGCAGGTCGGCCAACTGCTGCGGTGTGATGGGGATCTCGCCATCCGCGACTTCTTGCTCGCTGAGCAGGCGGAATAGCTCGCCGACCATCCAGTTCGCTACCACCTGCGGCTCCAGCCCTTGGGCGGCCTTGACCGTGGCCTCAAAAAAGTCGGCGATCTGGCGCTCCTGGACAAGCAGCGCCACATCATCCCCTTTGACGCCATACTCGCGCGCCAGGCGCTCTGCTTTGGCATCGGGTAGCTCTGGCAGTTGCCGGCGCATATCCTCGACCATAACGCGCTCCAGTTGCAACGGCGGCAGGTCGGGGTCGGGGAAATAGCGATAGTCGTTGGCGTATTCCTTGGAACGCTGAAATACGGTGCGGCGTCGGTTTTCATCCCAGCCCACGGTCACCTGATGCACCTGCTCGCCGCACTCTAACAGAGCGCGTTGGCGCTCAATCTCGTAGGCGATGGCCTGGCGCACGGCGCGAAAAGAGTTCATGTTCTTGATCTCTACGCGGGTGCCAAAAGTGGATGCGCCCTCAGGCCGGATGGAGATGTTGGCCTCGCAGCGCATGGCGCCTTCTTCCATATTGCCGCTGCTCACTCCGAGGTAGCGCAGGATGGCGCGTAGCTTGGTGAGGTAGAACCAGGCATCATCGGCGCTACGCAGGTCTGCCTCGGTGACGATCTCCATGAGCGGCATGCCGGAGCGGTTGTCATCGATCAGACTATGGGCGCCCTCATGTATCAGCCGTCCCGTGTCTTCCTCCAGATGCACGCGGCGGATCCGCAGGCGCTTGGTGTCCTCCCCATCGGGGATGTCGATCCAGCCGTCGACGCACAGAGGCATATCGTACTGAGAGATCTGATAGCCCTTGGCGAGATCTGGATAGGAATAATTCTTGCGATCGAACTTGGTATGCGGCGGGATCTCGCAGTGAAGGGCCAGGCCGGTGCGGATCGTAGCCCGGACGGCGGCCTCATTGATCACCGGTAGCGAGCCGGGCATGGCCAGGCACACCGGGCAGACATGAGTGTTGGGCGGGGCGCTGGTATCGGCAGAGCAGCCACAGAACATCTTGGATGCTGTGATGACCTGCGCATGTACCTCCATGCCGATAATGGTCTCGTAGGCCATAGTCCTCCTTTTTTGCCGCAGTCTGGAGCCATTATACCAGATTGGGCGAGGCAGCGGAAACAGCGCAAGATTCTATACGCGGTCCGTCATTTGGCAAACGGGATGCCTGCTTCTAGAATAACCCGCGTCACCTGCGGAGGATCCTTGTCGTCTCGTGGACCGTGTTGATTCGCGATGTTATGGGAGAGGGTACATGCGCATCGTCAGCTTCGTCCTCGTCCTGAGTATGCTCGTAGCGATCGTTGGCTGCCAAATACCACAGCCTGCCGAACTCGCGTCATCAGGTACTATCACGCCTCAGGCGGAGCAGACCGAGCCCCCGTCCTCATCCGCTCAGGCTGGCGCTGATCCAACCCCGGTTCCACCATCGCCACCACAGGAGACACAGGCTCCCGAGGCGGAATCCAGCTCGCCTGAGCCGCCTGTTAGCGGCGTTGAAGATGAGCATGGCCAATTGCTCTTTGCTCTGGCTGCTGACCTTGGCCGGTTGGACAGTTACCGACTGCGCCATGTCTGGACTTTTGATTGGTCTGAGGATGGGCAGAGTGGTAGCACCGAGGTATTGGTGGAGTACGTCGCCGACCCCTATGTGGAACGGGTGGTTATCACCCGCGACGGACAGCCCCTGGGTCAGGAGCTGATCCGCCAGGGAGATGTGACCTATATGCTCACGCCCGAAGGCTGGCGAGCGACCAAGTCGGCGGCCGCGCTATTTCCTCCCGAGTCGGATCCCCGGTTGGGTATGTTGCCCTATGTGGCTGGGGCCACCGCCGAGTTCGTGGGCGAAGAGGAAGTCGATGGCCTGAAGGTCAAGCACTATCGGTACGCTCAGGATGAACTCTTTTTCGGCGATTATTACACGCAGACGGCTCAGGCACTGGC
>SKLG01000219.1 GCA_007123335.1 Anaerolineae bacterium
GGGGCGCGGGCCTCTGGCCCGCTACAAGAGGTACTCAGCGGCATCAACCTCGTCGCCGAGCCGGGGCAACAGGTGGCCATCCTCGGCGCCACCGGTTCGGGCAAGTCGACGTTGGTGCATCTCATCCCCCGCTTCTATGACGTGACCGGGGGGCGGGTGACCATCGACGATGTCGATGTCCGCGACCTGGAGCTCGACTCCTTGCGGCATCAGGTCAGCGTCGCCCTACAGGAGGCGGTGCTCTTTACCGGCACGGTGCGCGACAACATCCGCTATGGGCGCCCAGAGGCCGGCGATGAGGAGGTGGTCGCGGCGGCCCAGGCGGCCCAGGCCCACGAGTTCATCACCGATCTGCCCGATGGCTATGACACGCTGGTGGGCCAGCGCGGCGTGAACCTCTCGGGCGGGCAGAAACAGCGCATCTCCATCGCCCGCGCCCTGCTGGTGAACCCACGGGTGCTGATTCTGGACGACTCGACTAGCGCCGTCGATTTCGAGACCGAGAACCGCATCCAGGCGGCGTTGGAGCAGCTCTTGCGCAAGGCCAGTCGCAGCACCACCATCTTTGTGGTGGCTCAACGCATCAGCACCGTGTTGAGCGCCGACAAGATCATCGTCCTGGACAAGGGCGTCATCGCCGCCGAGGGCACCCACGAGGAGCTTTTGGCGGGCAGCCCCATCTATCAAGAGATCTATGCCTCGCAGCTCGGCGACGGCAACGGCCACCATCGAGGAGAAGTCAGCCATGGCCAGTGAACAGCGAAAACCCGGCTCCGGCGATGAGCCGCGCCCCACGCCCTCGATGCGCGGTCCTGGTGGTCGGATGATGGGCGGTGGACGTATCGAAAAGGCCCGCGATGTGCGCGGCGCAGCCCTGCGGCTGTTTAACTACCTCTCGCCCTACCGGTGGAGGCTGGTGATCATCAGCTTGCTCGTCGTGGCATCGACGCTGTTGGGGCTGGCCGGACCCTATCTGCTGGGCCAGGCCATCGACGTGGTGGCCGACGCCATGTCTCCAGGGCAGACGCTGGACCGTGGGCTCCTGGGGTATTATGTGCTGCTCATGGCGCTGACTTATCTGGGCACCTGGGTTGCTCAGAGCAGCGAGGGGATCATCATGGCCTCGATCTCGCAGCGCGCGTTGCGGCAGCTGCGCCGAGACCTGTTCGAGCATCTACAGACGCTGTCGTTGAGCTTTTTTGATCGCCGGCCCACAGGCGAGCTGATGAGCCGCCTGACCAACGACATCGACACCATCAACCGCGTCCTCAGCATGAGCGTCACCCAGATGATCAGTGGTCTGCTCACTCTGGTGGGCATTGTCGTAATGATGTTCCTGCTCAACGTCTGGTTGGCGTTGGGCAGCCTCATCGTTCTGCCGCTCATGGTGCTGCTCACCTTGGCCGTGGGCAGGCGCACTCGCGGCGGCTTTCGCGACCTTCAGGCCCGACTGGGCGATCTGAACGCCATCATGGAGGAGACGGTGGGCGGCCAGCGGGTGGTGGTGGCCTTTGGTCAGCAGGATGCAGCGACCCGGCGCTTTGAGGCGGCCAACATCGCCGCCCGCGATGTGGCTATCAAGGCCCAGACCTTTGCCTTTCTCATCCCACCGCTCATGGGCATCCTGGCCAACCTGGATATCGCCATCGTGGCCGGCCTGGGCGGCGTCCTGGCTCTCCAGGGCTTGGTTACCGTTGGCGTCATCGCCACCTTTATCAGCTACGCCCGACGATTTGCCCAGCCTCTGCGGCAACTGGCCGATCTTTACAACTCGATCCAGTCGGCGCTGGCCGGCGCGGAGCGCATCTTTGAGACGATCGACGAGCATCCCGAGATCGCCGATGCGCCCGATGCTCAGCCTCTGCCGCGCATCGTGGGCGACGTCGAGTTTGACGACGTCGATTTCTCCTACGTGCCTGGGGTGCCCGTGCTGCGCGGCGTAAGCCTGCGCGCCCAGCCCGGACAAACGGTAGCGCTGGTGGGCCCCACCGGCGCGGGCAAGACGACGATCGTGAACCTCCTCTCCCGCTTTTACGATATAGACGACGGAGCCATCCGCATCGACGGCCACGACATCCGCACGGTGCGCGCCGAGGATCTGCGCCGTCAGTTGGGTATTGTGTTGCAGGACACCTTTCTCTTTGGCGTGTCGGTTCTCGACAACATCCGCTATGGCCGCCTGGACGCCACCGACGAAGAATGTATCGCCGCGGCCAAGCTGGCCAACGCCCATCACTTTATTAACCGCTTGCCCGATGGCTATGCCACCGTGCTTTCGGAGCGGGGTAGCAACCTCAGCCAGGGGCAGCGTCAGTTGCTGGCCATCACCCGGGCGGTGGTGGCCGATCCGCGCATCCTCGTGTTGGACGAGGCAACGTCGAGCGTGGACACGCGTACCGAGGTGCAGATTCAAGAGGCGTTACTGCGGCTCATGGCCGGGCGCACGAGCTTTGTCATCGCTCACCGGCTGAGCACGATCCGCAAGGCCGACCAGGTGCTGGTCATCGACCAGGGGCAGTTGATCGAGCGGGGCACCCACGAGGAGCTTTTGGCGCAGCAGGGTTTTTACTACAACCTCTACATGAGTCAGTATCGCCGCGGAGAGACGATCGAGGCCGCCTGAGGCGGCGCGAGGCACAATCGTCACGTCCCGTGCGCATCACCACGGGACGTGACGATTGTAGCGTGAACCGGCTTGACCGGCGCTATTTCTTGTCCTTATCGCCGTAAGGCTGGCCGGCAAAGATGGCGCGTAGCTCGGCGGTCGTCTTGGCCTGTTGCACCTGGGCCATGCGCTCCGCCTCGCTATCGCGCAGCTTGCGCACGTTGGTGAGCACCGCCTCAAGCTTGTCCGCCGGGAACTTGACGGCGCCGTTCTCATCCATGTGGATGATCTCGCCCGGCGCCACGTCCATCCCGGCGATGTGTACGGGCACATTCACCGCCTGCACCGCCATATCCCCATGCCCCGCCGTGATGCCGCTCAGCAGGTATTGGAACCCCATGGGGCGGATCTCGTCGATGTCTCGCGACGGCCCGTTGGACACGGCCCCGACGCAACCCATGGCCTGGAGCGCCGTGGTCATATTGCCCCCCGACAGGCCCACCTTGCCGGCGATCTCGGGCGGAAACTTTTGCTGGTAGCAAAAGATCACCGGCTTCTTTGAGGCCTCCACCGCCTCCAGGATGTCCATGAAGGAGAGCCGCGAAAAACGGGGGTCGGGCAGGCTATACACCGCCGTGACCGCGTAACCCACCACTGGCCCCATCTCGGGGTACATGCAGCGGATCGTCTGGTCGGTGTACCAGTTCTCGGTCCAGGGATTGTACAGCCCGAGACATAGCGGGCTGCTCGGGTAGGTCGCCACCACGTTGGTGATCGACGGCGTGTCAAACTCTTTGAGCGCTTCCAGCATCTCCTGTTCCGTCATCATGGCCTCCTGTATGGGGGTGTGGCGCAGTGGATACTAGCCCTCGATCTTTTCGGCGATGGCGTTGGCAAACTGCTCGGCATACATCGGCTCGCGCAGCGTGATGATCTTGTCGTCCACCTCAAGCGGCGTTCCAGTGTACACGCCACCATGCTCCACAATCATAGAAGCATAGTGGTAGTCCCCGGTGGCCTTTTTGCCGCGGGCTAGCAGATTGCCCTGCGCCAGCAGCGCCGAAGCGTTGCCCTCGGCGGCAATGGTCTTGAACTTGACGTCTTCGATCAACTTTTTGATGTGCGGATCGTCAAAGTAAAGTCGAGCTCCCTCGCCGCCCATAAAGACATAGGCGTCCCACGTATAGCGGGTGATGTGGTGGATGGTGTCATCCACCGGGATTGAGCGGCCGTCCTGCGCCATGACCGCGCCTCTTGCCATCGAGGTCGTACCGACCTGGTGTCCGCGACCTTCAAACACGCGGCGCAAGGTCAGGTACATGTCGGCATCCACGTCGCGTGGGGGCAGAACCAGCATAACCTTCTTGCGGGCCATTCGTAGCACCTCCCTAGCAATGATGATCTCTCATGATTGTACGAGCAGGTCTATACGGCAATTTGGAATTATACGCAAGAGGCGGGATGGAGGCAAGGGCAACGACAGTATGAAGCGAATCACGCAAGACAGGCCTGTTTATGCCTGGCTTATGGTGCATGGCCAGGGCAAGGCATAAACCGAGCAGGCGAGGTCCGATGCGAGTGTAATGATTACGGCTCCTCTGCGTCATGGAAAGTGAGTGGGACGCCATGGCCCCCAACGCTTGACATGAACAGAGTAGCGTTCGATGAAGGGAGTAGTGGGGACAAAGATGAAACGTTCAATCACAATCATGCTCGTTGTAGTGCTGGCGCTAAGCCTCATTCTGCCGGCCTCCCTGGCCGCTCAAGGCCGCCGAGGGCAGGTGGTCAAGTTTGAGGGTACTGTAACAGAGATAGAGGAAACCGATGGCGTGATAAGCGCCTGTGTGGTTGCGGGAACGGACGTGCTGGTTACGGCGGCAACTAACGTTATCGAGGCCCAGGGCGCGTTGGAGGACGGAGCCGAGGTCATGGTTCTGGGAATCCAAGAGGTTAAGGACGGCCCGGTGGCGGCCCTCATTATCCGTGTGCTCAAAGCTCCCGTGCAGAGGGCGATCCCTGTGTTCGTGCGCGGTGAGGTGACCGAGATCGATCTTGATGAGGGCATCGGCACCATCGTCGTTGCCGACACAACGGTCATCGTTGATGAGAACACTGACGTCGAGGGCGAGCTAGAGGAGAATGTCTACGTCCTGGTGCGCGGTGTGCGTGTAGGCGATGACGTACTGGCCAAGTTCATTCGTGTGCAACTGCCCCGGTCAGAGCCAGATCCAGAGTGGGGGCGCGTGTGTGATCAAGTCATAGACGGTACGGTTGAGGATATCCTGGGGGATTCGGAAGGTGCACCTAGTGGCTATCTGATCGCCATCGACGACGAGGAAACCGTCGAGATTCTTGTGGATGAGGACACCTTGCTTCCGACCGGAGTTCCCGAGGTTGGCGATCGCGTGCGCGCCTGCGTGCAGGAGCAGGATGGTGATGCCCTGCTAGCGCGCATGATCGTGCGTATCGGTTTCGGCAACGATGATCCTCCAGACGAGGGCGAGTGCGTCCCCGAGGAACTCGAGTTTGAGGGGCCAATCCAACGCTTCCCGGCCAGCAAGCGAGGAAGCTGGGTGGTCGGCGGTCAGCACGTGGTGGTGAACGACAATACGGTGATTGAAGGTGTGCCGCGCATCGGCCATCACGCCAAGGTAGAGGCTTTTCGCTGCGGACGCGGTGTACCCCACGCTGTGAAGATCATCATCACGGCGCCTGAGGAGCAGCCCAAGCCAGAGCAGTGGACCTTTGAAGGAACGGTGATCCGCAAGCCCGGGGGCAACTTTGGGAACTGGCTCGTGGGTTCCTGGGAGTTTGTCGCCAACGCGGGGACCAGGATCAGTGGCAACCCGCAGGTGGGCGACAAGGTAGAGGTCACGGTGATGCGACGGGGGCACGGAGTGCTGTTCGCGCTATCGGTGACATTTCTCGAGTCCGGCGAATCCGATCCTGAGAAGAAGCCTACCGTTCCTCCATCTCCTGTGCCTACCGTACCTCCTGCATCGCTGCGTGGGCCTAATCGTCTCGGGACGAGCTAGGGATTGTACCAAGGTGTTCTGCGTACGGCAGAGCAGCAGGCGGGAAAACGGTAGAAGGATACAAGCCGCCGGATGCTTGCATCCGGCGGCTTGTTCTAGGCATAGCGAGAGATGAGGAGGATGTGGGTGATGACTTTGAGAGTATGTAAAGGGTCAAAGCTCCTCGTTCTAGTCGTCCTGATGTGTGGACTGCTCTTGTCGACGGTTTCGGCGGGAGGCGCCTGGTCGTCGCCGCTCAATCTGGCGCCGTCATCCGCCGATGCCCAGTCGGTCTCGGTGGCTGTAGATGCGGCAGGGCGTACCCATGTGGTGTGGAGCGAGGAGAGTCGGCTCTGGCACCGTATCAAGTCTGATGGGGCGTGGTCGGTGGGTCAAGATCTTGGCGCCGGGAGCGAGCCCCATCTGGTTGCCGCTTCAACGTACATCCATCTCGTCTTTGTGGGCGGCGCTCTGGGCGAGGATGTGTACTATACCGCCTGGGATCCCGCAGAGAGCTGGCGCGCGCCAGTGAACGTCTCCGAGAGCCCTACGGCGTCCTTTTCTCCGACGTTGGCCGTGCATCCTGAAGAGGGGTTGGCCGTCATCTGGGTCGAGGCTGGTGACGTCGAGACGCTGCTCTATATCGGGCGCTCTCATACCGGCGATCTCTGGAGTGCGGCGCCCATCCCCAACGCCAGGGGATACCACCCCGTAGCGACGTTCGGCCCCGGCGGCCGCCTCATCGTAGCTTGGGAAGACCTCTTTGACGTGGGCTTGGCCTGGGATATCCTGGTTAGCGAGTGGGATGGCGGGAAATGGTCGTTGCCCGTGGATGTTTCTTTCTCCCCGATGAGCGACTCGGAGCAGCCCCAGCTTATCGTTAGCCCGGCTGATCTGGCGCTGGTTTGGCTCGAAGAGGGACAGGTGCTACTCTCGCAGCACGACGCGATGGGTTGGACAGAGCCCGAATCGGTGTGGTCAGCAGGCGCCACAGCGCTGGCCGGGGTGGGCGACAGTGAAGGAGTCGGTCACCTGGCCTGGATCGGCGAGGGCGTGCTATGGTATCGGACATGGAACCTGGCCAGCGACTCTTGGCAGGACGCGGTGCAAGTCGTTGATGGGCTCCTTCATGCCCATCAGGTCGCTCTTGCCGCCGATGCCGACGGCGCCCGCGTGGCTTGGCTTGCCACTGGGCCATCGGGCACTGATCCCTTCTTTGCCAGCAACCTCGCCTCAGAGGTGGGTGAGTACACGCTCTATCTGCCGCTGGTGCAACGCCCCTGAGGCTATCGCGGTGCTGCGGATCTCGCTAGATTCGAGTTCTCTTGGCAAGTGACAGGGCCTTGGGGTAGTATATAGGCGCTCCATCATCGTGCTCATGGTGACCGATGGAGCGCCGAATCGCTATCCTATCCCAAGAGGTGCCCTGACCATGAACAAGCCTTTATTTCGTCTCGACGGCAGAACCGCCCTCATCACTGGCGCCGCCGCCGGCCTGGGGGCCGGCATTGCCGTGGCGCTGGCGAGTCAGGGAGCCGATGTGGCCCTGGCCGGGCGTCCCAGCGGCAGCCCTCTTGACGACACCCTGCGCCGCGTCCAGGCCTATGGCCGCCGCGTCGTCACCGTCGAGATGGATATGAACGATCTATCGTCGGTGCAGGCCGGAGCGCGGCTGGCCCTTGATGCGTTGGGCCGCGTGGATATCCTGGTGAACAACGCCGGCATCAATCGCCCGGTGCCCGGCCTCGAGGTTGTCCCTGATGTATGGGATGAGCAGTTCAACACCAACGTTCGTGGCGGCTTTTTCCTCGCTCAGGAGCTGGTCCCAGGGATGATCGACCAGGGCTGGGGGCGGGTGATCTGGATCTCCAGCCAGGCCGGCGTCGTCGGCATCCCCAACCAGGCCGTCTATTGCGCCACCAAGGGCGCGGTGAACCAACTGGTGCGCACCCTGGGGCTGGAATGGGCCAAGGATGGCATCACCGTCAACGCCGTGTGCCCCACCTTTGTCGAGACCGCCCTGACCCGCGACCGGCTGAATCGCCCCGAGTTTCGGGCGTATGTGATGAACAAGATCCCGGCCGGCAAGCTGGCCCATGTGGACGACGTGGCCGCAGCGGTGGTCTACCTGGCCAGCGACGAGGCCGGGATGGTCAACTGCCACACACTGATGGTCGACGGCGGCTGGACGGCGTGGTGACTGATCATAGAGGCGCGCCATCGGCGCGCCTCTATCTTGACCGGCATCGCTATAGCGCCACCGATCCATCGCTGCGTAGCGTGTTCCCCAGGATCCGTTTCGGCTCATAGGGGAAGCGGGGCAGCTCCTCCTCGACGATCTCCACGCCGATGCCCGGACGATCGGGCAACAGAATGTGGCCCTCCTCCAACGTCAACGGCTGGTCGATGACGGCGTTGAGAGGGTGGGTGTCCACCATGTTGCTCTCCATGAGCCGGAAATTGGGCGTCGACGCGGCAAACTGGACAAAGGCGGCAATGTTCACCGGGCTGCCCATGAGGTGCGGAAAGACGCCGATGAAGGAGGCCTCGGCCATCCCGGCAATCTTGACGATCTGGGTGAACCCACCCACCAGCGACACGTCGGGGCGAATCATGGCCACCGTCTTTTTGTCCATCAACTCCTTGAACTGCTGGATGCTGTAGAAGCGCTCGCCGGTGGCGATGGGCAGGTCGACGTGCCTCGCCACATAGTCCAGCGCCTCGATGCTCTCCGGCGCCAACGGGTCCTCATAGTAGAGGATGCGGAACGGTTTCAATTCGCGGCCCAGCATGATGGCCGTGTCGGGGTCCAGGTTGCGGTGGATCTCTAGGCCCAGGTCGATCTCGTCGCCCACGGCGTCGCGGATGGCGGCCACCACCTGCACCGCTTGCTTGACGATGGCGGTGGCGCTCAGCCGCTCAAACCCCGGCAAAAAGGGCGTGGTGCGCAGCGAGACATAGCCCTTTTCCACCTGCTGGCGGGCGCTCTCGCCCCGCGCTTCCAGGGTATCGCCGCCCACGTTGGCAAAGACGCGAATGCGGTCGCGCACTTGGCCGCCCAACAGGGCATACACCGGCTTGTTCACCGACTTGGCCAGAATGTCCCACATGGCAATGTCCATGGCGCTCATGGCCGCGCTGATCGCCGCCCCGGCAAAGTGGGTGTCGCGGGAGATCACCTGATAGTGATGCTCCATGCGCAGCGGGTCCTTGCCGACGTAATAATCGCTCAGCTCTTGAATGACCTCGTACACGACCTTCTGATGGGCCCACAGGCCGGCCTCACCGTTGCCGACGATGCCCTCGTCGGTATAGACGCGCACCAACAGCGTTCGACCGACCAGGAAGGGTTGAATACGCTCGATCTTCATCGGGATGTCCTCCATTGCATAGCGTGTCCATGGCGCTCCCACAGGGGCTATCGTGATTATAGACGCGTGCAGGATGCCAGGCAACGCATATGGCTCACGGTTGCAGCATGGCCGGTGGGCGAGTTTGCCCCAGTATGGCTACGTCGTGTACACTCGTGCCCATGAATGCTCGGTTCGCCTCTGACGGGAGGGTATCCATGTCCATGACGTCAAAGCAGCGCCTTATAACCGCCATTACCGGCGGCGTGCCCGATCGCCTTCCGGCGACCACGCATCATGTGATGCCCTACTTTCTCGACAAATACCTGTCGGGCATGTCCGCTCAGGATTTCTTTGCTCATTTTGGCCTCGATCCCATCCTATGGACGGTGCCTCATCGTCCTGACCCTGACGCTGGCGAATACCCCGACCCGAACCAGGGCGAGATCGGCTTCCTGGAGAGCAGGCGCGTGGCCAGCGATGAATGGCGCATCACCTCTGAGGATCTGCCTCACCCGCGATACACCCAGACCCGCTACACCATCCACACCCCTGGCGGCAAGCTGACGACGACGTTGCGGGCCAACGCCCAGACCGCCTGGGTAGCCGAGCACCTGATCAAGCGCAAGGAGGACATCGCCCTGATTGGTCAGTTTGCCACCGCACCCAAATGCGACGTGAACGCGGTGAACGCCCAGGCCGAGGCCTTGAGCGAGTGCGGCATCGTGCGCGGGCACATCCCCTGTTTTGACATCTTTGGGCAGCCGGGCTGCTGGCAGGACGCCGCCTGCCTGGTGGGCATTGAGCCGTTGATCATGGCGACCTATGATGACCCGCTATGGGTACACGAGTTGCTCTCCATCTTGCAGCGGCGCAAGCTGGTCTACTGCCGTTCCCTCGTCGGCGCGCGCTATGATATCCTGGAGCTGGGCGGCGGCGACGCCTCATCGACGGTGATTTCGCCGCGCATCTTTGACGAGTTTGTCGCCCCCTATGATAGCGTCATCATCGCCGCGGCCCACGAGGCGGGGCAGCGCATCTCTTACCACACCTGTGGCGGGATGATGCCCCTGCTGGAGCGCATCGCCGAGATGGGCCCTGATGCCATGGAGACCTTTACCCCGCCGGGAATGGGCGGCGATGTGGACCTCGCCGAAGCCAAGCGGCGCATCGGCGACCGCGTGTGCATGATCGGCGGCTTGGACCAATTCCACTATTTCAGCGGCTGCACGCCGGAGGAGACGCGGGCGGCGGTGCGACGCTGCTTCGCTCAGGCAGGCGCCGGCGGCGGCTATATCATCTCTCCCTCGGACCACTTTTTTGACGCCGACGTGGAGCTCATCGCCGCCTATGCCGACGAGGCGCGGCGTTGTCTATACGAACAGGGGGAAGAGCGCGCATAGCTCGCCAATCGTCACCAAGCCGGCGTCCTTTGGTGGATATCGTTGCCACCACCAAAACGTATGTGATGGGCGAGCGTACCTTTTATGCGCTGCGCGAGGTCTCGCTGCAGGTGGAGCATGGCGAGTTTGTCGCCGTCGTCGGGCCATCGGGCAGCGGCAAATCGACGTTACTCAACCTCATCGCCGGCATCGATCGCCCCACCAGCGGTGAGGTGTGGGTAGGTGGGCGGCGCATCGATACACTAAGCGAGAACGCGCTGGCACGCTGGCGAGGAAGCCAGGTGGGGGTCGTGTTCCAGTTCTTTCAACTGCTGCCCACGTTGACGGTGTTGGAGAATGTATTGTTGCCGATGCAACTGCGCTCCTTGTGGGGCGGTAGCGTGGACAGGGGGCGCGCAGGCGCTGTTCTCGAACGAGTGGGCATGAGCTCCCATCTGCACAAGCTACCCTCAGAGCTGTCGGGCGGAGAGAGACAGCGGGTCGCTCTGGCCCGCGCCCTGGCCAACGATCCACCCATCCTCATCGCCGACGAGCCCACCGGCAACCTGGATACCGCCACCGGTGGGGACGTGATCCGCCTCTTTCGCGAGCAGCACGAGGCGGGCAAAACGGTGATCCTGGTGACTCACGAGCGTCGTCTGGCCAACGTCGCCAGTCGCCGGGTGCGCATGCTCGATGGCCGCATTCAGGCGGGTGATGGCCCCCTGACTGAGGAAGAGAGTATCGCCGCGGGGCCGCCGCCTGGTGCGCCACAAGAAGAGGATGTGCCATGACCTCATCGCCTTCCAAGCCCTTGTTCATCCGCCATGCCAGACTGCTGGCTACCATGGACGACCAAGGCCGCGAGATCGAGGATGGCGCGCTGCTGATTCGCGATGGCGCCATTGCCTGGGTCGGTCTCACCCCCGCGCAGAGGTCCGACGAGGCGCGGCTCGACCTCCCAGAGGACGTCACCATCATCGATGCCCATGATCTGGTGCTGCTGCCCGGCATGATCAACACCCATCACCACCTCTTCCAGTCGCTGACCCGCGCCCTGCCCGGCGCCCAGGATGCCGCGCTATTTGGCTGGTTGCGCACCTTGTACCCGCTCTGGGCGCGTATCACCCCCGAGATGATCACCATCAGCGCCAAGCTGGCGCTGTGCGAACTCGTCCTCTCCGGTTGCACGACGGTCGCCGATCATCTCTACCTGTTCCCCAACGGGTCGCGTCTGGACGATGAGATCCGCGCTGCCCAAGAACTGGGCGTGCGCTTTCATCCCAGCCGGGGCAGCATGTCGCTGGGCGAGTCGGAGGGCGGTCTGCCGCCCGATGCCGTCATCGAGGACGAGGAATACATCCTGAACGATACGCGGCGGGTCATCGAGACCTATCACGATCCTGGTCCGCGAGCCCTGTTGCGCATCGCCGTGGGGCCCTGCGCGCCTTTCAACGTGAGCGAGGATTTGATGCGCCAGTCGGCCGTCTTGGGGCGAGCCTATGGGCTCCAACTGCATACCCACGTGGCCGAAACCAAAGATGAGGAGGACTATACCCTGGAGCAAGTGGGGATGCGTCCTATTCCCTACATGCACAGCCTGGGCTGGACTGGCCCTGATGTGTGGTGGGCCCATGCCGTTTGGCCCAATGAGGCTGAGGTGCAGCTCATGGCTGGGACAGGCACCGGCGTGGCTCACTGTCCCAGCAGCAACATGCGCCTTGGCTCGGGGATCGCGCCGGTGCGAGCCTATCTCGACGCCGGCGTGCGGGTGGGCCTGGCCGTGGATGGCAGCGCCAGCAACGACTCTGGCCATATGTTGGCCGAGGCGCGGCAGGCGATGTTGTTGCAGCGCGTGCTTCAGGGAGCTGACGCCCTCACGGCGCGAGAAGCCTTGCAGATAGCCACACGCGGCGGCGCCTCTGTCCTGGGACGCGACGACATTGGCGTTCTGGCGCCAGGTATGGCTGCCGATGTGGTGGGGTTTGACGTAAGCGGCATCGATCACGCCGGGGCGCAGGCCGACCCGTTGGGGGCGCTGCTATTTTGTCATCCGGGCAGAGTGGCGCTCTCGATCATCAACGGGCGGGTCATTGTGGAAGATGGCCAATTGGTGGAGGTAGATCTGTCCGCCCTTGTCTCTCAACATAATAATCTCAGTCGGAGCTTGCAAGGATAGCCGGTTAGCAGCTCGAGGCTGGTATCACGCCGAACCTGAAATCATAGCCATAACACAAACGGGGCGACCCTGCGGTCGCCCCGTTTGCCAGTACTGTCACTAGCTGGTCTGCAGCGCATCCCCCTCTGGTAGCTCTGGGGGTACTTGCTCCTGAGGTGGTCCAGGCTGCTCCGGCGGTGGCACTCCGTCTTCAGGAGGAGGACGATCAGGACCTCCACCAAAGATGCCGCCCAAGCCCAGAATCAACAACAGTGCCAAGAGTAAAACGACAATGATCGCCACAATGGCTACAGCATTGGTGCCGCTTCCATTGTTTCGGACCCGTCTCGGTTCCATCTTTAGCCTCCTATCAGCTTGTCTGCGATGAAAAGCTGCGATGGAAAGACTGATTCGCGCCACAAAAACTTTTATTTTTGATCAACTTTATCAATTAAATCATAGATATTCCGATTTGTCAAGGTCAGCACGGACAATAACGCCCACACACCTATTGCGGTGGACAACAAGAAGAATGTAGATCGAGGGCTGTGTGCGTAGGGCTGCTGCGGCTGCGAGGTGGTGTCATACAAGCAAACGGGGCGACTATAGTCGCCCCGTTCCTTAGCTCTAGTTTAGGTAAGTTGCAGTGTATGCAATAACGGTCGTGTTAGAATCTCGGCCTGGTCCAGATGATGTTGAAGCTCTCCTTGCGGGGGTGTCGGTGTGGCATCAGGTGCGGGAGCACCTGGGGCACCGAAAACGCCGCCTAGAGCCAAAAGCAGCACTAACACTAGAAGCACTGCTACGACGATCGCGATGATCGCCCCTGTACTGAGACCACGATCGGGTGGTGTATCAGCACGCCTTGGATCATTCGGATCACGTCTTGGTTCGCGATTCTGACCCATCACTAGCCTCCTTCAGCTTGACTGCGACGAAAGCTACGATGGCGATAGCTCGGATTTTTAACGTCCGATAGTTGATTATCCAAACCAACTAATAATCAGTGTAGCACAGGCGCCATGATTTGTCAAATATTTTCAACGAATAAAGATCAAAAAACCATCCACCGTCTCACGGAGGGAGGCGCAGAGATGCACAGCGATCCGTCAACATGACATAATATATAGTTCTAGAGCCATAGTTGGGAAGGAGCGACGCCGACGGCTATCATTCGGAATGCATCGCGTACAAATCGGTCATCCATCTGAGACACAACGGCAAGACGTCAACCCGTTTTATGTCGGCACTTTAAGCAAGTTGTGGTGCGAATAAATACCATCCTGGTGACCACGGACTCGGCTCAACCTCGGGTTGCTCCGGTGGCACCGGCGTTAATGTGGAATCGAACGGTGGTGCAGGGTCAAAATCGCCCCCGGAAACGCCGCCCAAAGTCAATACCAACAGCAACACGATAAGAAGCAGCGCGACAATCGCTATCATCGCCACGATCCTGGTGTGGCGACCATTGTTATGAGAAACAGGTGGCCTCGGTTCTGGTCTCTGTGCCATCTCTAGCCTCCAACCTGGCTGCGATGGTGTGCGTCATACTTTAATAGTTGATAATCTTTATAAATTATATTAATAATAGCATAGATGGCGCCATTTGTCAAGGTTTTCGGTGCTGACAATAATGCCTTGGCGATTCCTGGGAAGAGAGGGGTATAGTTTAGCTCATAGAGGCTCGGAGCGAATCATCCCTATCAAGCTCTGGGGAGGGCATCCTGCATCGTCTGCCGGCGCACCATATCCAGCCCCAGGTGCACCAACCAGCCCATGCCCGAGGGGCCGGCACGACCCTGGCGCGACTCGCCCTGGATGACGCCATCGGCCAGGGCCAGACTATAGAATACCGGCGGCGAGTCAGGGCGGGCTGGATCGTCGGGACCCACCAGCGCCAGCCCCAGATCGGCGCCATAGGCAGCACGCGCGGCCTGAGCGGCAGCGTCGGCGATGGCCTGAGAGGGGTATTCGCGTCCCATAGCCTCAGGCGTCAGGCGCAATCCGCGGGCGAGGCCCTCGGCCGAGGTAAAGGTCATCCCACCGGCGAACGCCGCGGCCGCCGAGCGGCCATCGCTGAGCTGGTGTGATAGCTCACCGTGGGTGGTGGTCTCGACGACGGCAAGGGTAAGGCCTGCGTCGGCCAGCATGGTCGTGACCACGTCGGCCAGCGTCTCGGTGTCCACACCAAAGACATAGCCATCGAGTCGCTCACGCAGCTCCCGTTCCACCGGCTCGATGAGGGTCAGCGCCTCGGCCTCGGTCTCGGCCTTGGCGGTGATGCGCACATCGGTCTGGCCCGGGTGCGCTGCCGTACCCACCGTGGGGTTGCTCATCTCCATTAGATCGCCGATGCGCGTATCGATGGCACTCTCACCGATGCCGCAGGTGCGCAATATGCGAATGCGGATCATCCCTTGCAGGCCAAAGCGCTGTTGCAGGTAGGGCAGCACCTCATGCTCCATCAGGTAGCGCATCTCGTGGGGCACGCCGGGCAGGCAGATGATCACATGATCATTCTGCTCGACATAAAAAGCCGGAGCGGTGCCCACTGGGTTATGGATCACCGTTGCCCCGGCGGGGAGTTGCGCCTGTCGGCGATTGTTGTCGGTCATGGTGTAGCCGCGACGGGCGAAATAGGCGGCGATCTCTTGTACCAGCTCCTCGTCCAGCACCAGTTCGCGGTCGGCGGCTGCGGCCACGGCTTCGCGGGTCATGTCATCCACGGTGGGACCCAGCCCACCGGTGGTGATGACCACATCGGAGCGCCCCATGCTGGCGCGTAGCACATCGGTAATGCGCTGCAGGTTATCTCCCACGGTGACGGTATAAAAGAGGTTCATGCCGATGGTGGTCAGCCGCTGTGCGATCCATGCCGAGTTGGTATCCACGATCTCGCCCAGGAGCAGCTCGGTGCCGATGGTGACGATTTCTGCTTGCATACAGTCCCCTCAGTGTCCGCGACGCTGGCGCCAAAGACGGCGCGGGCCTCGCGCGATTAGAGATAGCGATCCAGGCCCCGCCGACGAAGCTCGCGTACGAGGTCGCCGACCTCCTGTGCTCGATCCATGGGCAGGATCAACAGCGCATCTTTGGTCTCGACGACGACCATATCTTTGAGTCCTACCGTGGCCACCAGTTTGCCATCGCTATGGATGAGGCTGTTCTTGGTATCGATCCCGACATACTCGGCGGCTCCGGTGATGACGCAGCCACGGGCGTCCTTGACCGAGACGTCATAGAGCGCGGCCCAACTGCCCACGTCGTTCCAGCCCATGGATGCCGGCACTACGGCGACCTTGCGCGCCTGTTCCATGATGCCGAC
>SKLG01000144.1 GCA_007123335.1 Anaerolineae bacterium
TGATGCGCTCGACGACGCCGGCCTCGCGGGCCAGGTTGCCGAACATCAGCATACCGATCAGGGGCAGCGAGTCGGGGGCGATGATGCCGCAGACGAGGATGACGACGATGGGAAAGACGATGCGCTGGGCCCTGGGCACGTCACGGTTCCTGATGGGCATGCGGATCATCCGCTCACGGCGCGTAGTCAGCAGGCGGATCACCGGCGGCTGGATCAACGGCACCATGGCGATGTAGGAATAGGCCGCCACGCTCACGGCGCCGAGGAGCTCGGGAGCCATGCGCGAGGATACCAGGATCGCCGTCGGGCCGTCGGCCGAGCCGATGAGGCCGATGGCCGCCGACTCGACGAGATTAAAACCCGCCAACGTGGCCAGCAACAGAGCGCTGAAACAGCCAAACTCGGCGGCGGCGCCAAAAAGGACGTACTTGGGATTCTGCAAGAGGGGGCCGAAATCGACCATGGCGCCGACGCCCAAAAAGATAAGGCTGGGAAAGAGGCCGGTGACAATGCCCGCGTCATAGAGCACCCGGAGCAGGCCTCCTTCTTCGAGAAGCGGAGAAAAAGGGATATTGACCAGAATACAACCCAGCCCAATAGGCAGCAGCAGTAGCGGCTCATATTGACGGTCAATGGCCAACCAGATCAGCACGCCGCCAATAGCCATCATGACCAGGGCCTGCCAGGTGAGCCCGGTGATGCCAGCAGTCAACAATCGTAATCCATCAGTGAATTGCATGAGCACATCTCCCACTCGGCGAGAAGATCGGATGGCAAGGATGGTAGGTTGATACCCATCGAGGGAGAGGAAACCATACACGCCGGGGATGAGTGGGGAGCAGCAGATAGCACCAGCAACAAGCGGGCAGCATCGAGAGAGTGGGTCCAAGCACAGAGTAGATCGTTGCTTGCGGGGTTGGTCCCATCCTTTGACCACTGCTCCACCCGAACGGCTGCCGGCTGAAGAGAGCCTAACCGCGTCGGCCACATTCGAGTCGGCGCGTATGAGATCCAACCTGGTTAAGGTACAACCGCCAGAAACACCTGCTCGGTCACGATAGCTCGCGCCGGCAGATGAGGGCCACAGAGCCCCGTATACCTGCATCCTACCATCGCTGGCACATCGTGTCAAAATGCACAAACCTGTGTGGACTCGGACGCCATGGATATGCCGCAAGCCGCTTTGACAGTCCCAGAGGACTAGCCTATAATAGACATGACTCTGTGAGGCACAGGCGATATTGTACGTTGTAGCCGCCGGTGCCATCTGGATCGTGCAGGACACCCTCGCGGGTGTTTTTCTTTGCCGTTGCCCCATAACCCAACTTTAGGAGAAACCGATGAGGCAGCGAGACATTCGACTTCTCGTACTCATAGCTATTGTCACGGTCCTGGCCGCCTGGGTCTCTTGGCCCAACAATCCAGGAATTCGCCTGCGTTTGGGCGGCCTGACCATTGATCGCGATATCGAGACCCATCTCGGCCTCGACCTGCGCGGCGGTATGCGCGTATTGCTCGAGGCGGATCTTCCCGCACAGCACGAGATCGACCCCGAGTCCATGCGCGCGGCGCGCAACATCGTCGAGAGCCGCGTAAACGCACTGGGCGTCACCGAGCCGGTGGTGCAGTCGGTGGGCACGCGGCGCATTCTGGTCGAGCTGCCCGGCATCGAGGACCCCGAGGCGGCGGTGGCCACGCTCAAAGAGACCGGCCTCATGGAGTGGGTCGACACCGGCGGCGAGTTTTTGCCCCCCGGCACGGTGATCCAGACCGACTATCTCATCGATCTCACCGATACCGACGCCGTCACGCCCACCGAGCCGATCTATCATACCGTGTTGACCGGCGCGCATCTGCGCACCGCCCGCGTCGAGTTTGACCAGAGCGGCCTGCCGGTTATCGCTTTTGAGCTCAACGCCGAGGGCGCCGACATCTTTAGCCAACACACGGCGAACAATGTCGGCCAGTTCCTGTCCATCGTCCTGGACAAGGTCATCATCTCCTCCCCGCGCATCTCGACGGCCATCCCGGATGGGCGCGGGCAGATCACCGGCCAGTTCAGCGTCGATGAGGCGCGCTCCATCGTCCTGCAACTGCGCTACGGCGCGTTGCCCATCCCGCTTCAGGTGATCGACACCCAGGCCATCGGCCCGACGCTGGGCGAGGAATCGATAGATCGCAGCGTCAGAGCAGGCATCGTCGGCCTGGCCGCCATCTTGATATTCATGTTGATCTATTATCGGGTGCCTGGGTTGTTGGCCGATATCGCGCTGATCATCTATGCGCTGATCACCCTGGCCATCCTCAAGCTGGTGCCCGTCACCCTGACCCTGCCGGGCATCGCCGGATTCCTGTTATCGGTGGGCGTGGCCGTGGATGCCAACATCCTCATCTTTGAGCGCATGCGCGAGGAGCTGCGGCAAGGAAACTCGCTACAACGCTCCATCGAGACCGGATTCCAGCGCGCCTGGACGTCGATCTTTGACTCGAACGTCTCGACCTGGATCATCTGCGCGATCCTCTGGGTCTTTGGCAACACTTTTGGGGCCAGCATGGTCAAGGGCTTTGCCATCACCCTGGCCCTTGGCGTCTTTGTAAGCATGTTCACGGCAGTAGTGGTGACGCGCACCTTTTTGCGCGCGGCGTTTGCCCTCGGCGGCGAAAAGCTCGACGAGAAACGTTGGCTATTAGCCGTCTGATAGAGGAGGCTTGATGTTTAACCTTATGGGAAAGCGCCGCTTATATTTCCTCATCTCGGCCGTTCTGCTCGGGGTGGGCGCCATCGCCATGATCTATTCGACACTGGCATTTGGTGCGCCGCTGCGCATGGGCATCGACTTTACCAGCGGCTCGATGATCGAGCTTCGGTTCCAAGACGAGGTCGACGTGGGCACCATGCGCGCCATTATCACTGAGGCCGGGTTTAGCGACGTGACCGTCCAACGCGTTGGCGGTGGAAACCAAGTCGTTATCCGCACAAGGCCCATGGAGATCGAAACCAAAGAGGCGTTGAGAGCCGATCTGGAGACCGAGTTCGGCCCCTCCATCGAGCTGCGCTTTGAGAGCGTGGGGCCCGCCATCGGTCGCGAGACAACCCGGGCGGCCATCACCGCCATCATCGCCGCCGGCATCGCCATCCTATTCTTTATCACCTTTGCCTTTCGTCGGGTGCCCAACGCGTTTCGCTACGGCGTCTGCGCCATGATCAAGATGTTCCACGACGTCCTGTTCTTGCTCGGCTTTGCCAGCATTATGGGCATTGTCGCCGGCTGGGAGATGGACGCCCTCTATCTCACCGCCATGATCACCGTGCTCGGCTTTTCGGTGGAGGACGTCATTGTCGTGTTCGACCGCATCCGCGAGAACATTCGCCGCCGGCGGGGCGAGGAATATGAGACCATCGTCAATCGCAGCCTGCTAGAGACCTTGCACCGCTCTCTGGCCACCCAGACGAACGCCATGTTTGTCATGCTCGCCATCATCCTGATCGGCGGGGCCACCATCCGCCAGTTCATGATTGTGATGATGGTGGGCATGGTTGTCGATTCCTATTCCTCCCTCTTTTTCGCCGTGCCCTTGTTGGCGGCGTGGGAGAATGGAGATTTCGGCAGGCTATTCCGCCGCCCGGTCAAGAGTGCCGCTTCCGCCTGATCGAGGTGCCCGCCTGATCGAGGTGCCGGGCACTTTAGAAAGTGCCCGGCACCTTGCCCGGCGCCCTTGGCCCATATAACGGAGGGCAGCGCCCTATGAGCCGCTTTGATGCCAGACTGTACGCCCGCAAAGGTATGGAAGGAGAGCGCCGCCGCCAGGTCGTTCGTATCCTGGAGGCGGCGTTGGGCGCTGTCGACCCCTACGAAGCGGTGCGCCGCGTGCTGCGGGTCGAGGGCGACACGCTGTGGGTGGGCGATGCCGATTACGCGTTGAGCGCGTTTCGCCACATCCATGTCGTCGGGGCGGGCAAGGCGGGCGCGCCCATGGTCCGCGCGGTGGAGGAGCTGCTCGGCGAGCGGGTGAGCGGCGGCCACGTCAACGTCAAGGTCGAGCACGCCGAGCCCACCCAGTTCGTCCAGCTCCACGAGGCCGGCCATCCCATTCCCGACGAGGCCGGTTTGGCCGGCGCTACCGAGATCGCCCGGCTACTGCGCGACACCGTTGAGGAGGACCTGGTCCTCTGCCTCATCTCTGGCGGCGGGTCGGCGCTGATGACCCTCCCCGTCGAGGGCGTCTCGCTGGCCGACATCAAGGCCCTCACCGATGCCCTGCTCCACGTCGGCGCCACCATCAACGAGATCAACACCATCCGCAAGCACCTCAGCCAGCTCAAGGGCGGCCATCTGGCGCGCCTGGCTGCGCCGGCGCGGGTGGTCTCGCTGATCCTCTCCGATGTGGTGGGCAACCCGCTGGACGTCATCGCCTCGGGGCCGACGGTGCCCGACAGCAGCACCTTTGCCGACGCCTGGGATCTGTTGCAGCGCTATGAGCTGCTGGACGATATCCCCTCCGCCATCCGGGAGCACCTGCGCCGGGGCGTCGATGGCCAGATCGCCGAGACGCCCAAAGCGGGCGACCCCGTGTTTGCGCGCACGCAGAACGTCATCGTGGCCAGCAACGACCTGGCCGCTCGCGCCGCCGAGGCGCAGGCGCAGGAGCTGGGCTTTCATACGCTGGTCCTCTCCACCTTTGTCGAGGGGGAAGCGCGAGAGGTGGCCAAGGTGCAGGCGGCCCTGGCCAA
>SKLG01000559.1 GCA_007123335.1 Anaerolineae bacterium
ATGATCAGGGTGAACAGCGCCAGGACGAGCCCCCGAACCCCTCGCAGCCGTGTGTTCATGCCTTGCCTCCCTTTGAGCCATCTCTTGTGGGCCAGCATATCACGGCTGGGTAAGTAGAAGGTGAGCGGACGGTTACAAACAGGTTACAGAATGAGGGCGACGGTTACCCTCGTCTATGCTCCCCCTCCCAAAGGTCCCCCGACGAAACGCTTCGCCTATCCATCAGGCCTCTTTGGGGGACCTTTGGGAGGGGGACGGATGTGAGGTCAGGAGCCGCCGCGGGCCAGGTCGGACAGCAGCCGATTGAAGGCGGCCGGCTGTTGGAGCTGCGGGTAGCGGCCCGCCCTGGGGATGACGACCAGCTCGGCGCCCAGAGCGTTGGCCAGCCCCTGGACGTCCTCCGTCGGCGCGGGGCGCAACATCATCACCGCAAACTCGATCGGCGAAGGCTCCTCGTCTGTGACCACCGTCTCGTGGATCATCCCCTCGCCCACCACCATCGTAATGGGCGCAGAGATGCGCGGCGCAGAGATGCGCGGCGCAGATATGCGCGGCGCATCTCTGCGCGGCACCATAGGGCGCTGCCCGAGGTCCTGGTTCTCCCACGCGGCGGCGATGGCGACGAGGCTGTCGATGGTGCCGATGATGTGGGTGGGGCGCACGGCCATGGACCAATAGTCCTCGGGCAACGTTACCCTCACGTCCAGGTTGCGATCGATGATGGCCTGGCGGCGCACATGGCGCCCGATGGGGCCGCCGGAGAGCATGAACCAGCTCGCCGCCCGCCCCGTGTAGGGCCAGCGGCACGCCGCGCGCCAGAGGCGCATATAGTGGCTGTCGCCCTCGCCGCCGGCATAGGGGGCGATGAGCACCAGGCGGCTCACGAACTGGGGCTGCTCCTGGGCCAGGCGCAGGGCAATGTCCCCGCCCCAGCCGTGGCCGACGACGGTGGCGTTTCGAATGCGGAGCTGGTTGAGCACCTGGGCCACCAGCAGCGCCTGGCCCTCGACGCTATAGAGCTCGGGCGATCCCCCGCGGGCGGAACGGCCCAGGCCCCGCAGATCGATGGCCACGACGCGATGCCCCCGTCGCGACAGGTCGCGCCCGTTGGCCAGCCACGTCACCGACCCGGCCACATCCAGGTCGTGGATCAGCACGATGGGCGCGTCGTTCTCGGCACCCCACTCTAGATAATGGATGGGTTCTCCATCGATCCACATCCAGTGCCCCTCAGAAGCCCCATAATCCAGGCCCTGATTCTCCCATACGCGCGCGAGCGCTACGCCGCTCACGGTCAATGCGATGAGAACGATCACCAAGAGGATGATGATGGCCAGGGTCACATTACCCATAAACCGCAAAAACTTCATAGGATACGCCTCGTTCGAATCAATACGAGCGTGACGTCGGCTGCGATCCGGATATCAAAAGGTCCCCGCCATAGCCAGCGCGTATCCATCGAGGGTGAGGTAGCGACGCGCCACGCGCTGGATATCCTCCCGCGATACCCCGGCGAGGAGGTCAGGATATCGCGCCAGATAATCGAGCCCCAGCCCATAGCCCTCGATGCCCAACAGGAAGCGGGCGATGCCGCCATTCGATTCGAGGGCCAGCGGCAACACGCCGGTGAGAAAGGCGCGGCAATCGGCCAGCTCCTCCTCGTCGATAAGCTCGTCACGCAGCCGCCGGATCTCCTCCAGGATCGATTCCAGCGCCGGCTGTACATGGTCGGGGTGTAGCCCGGCAGAGATGGTCCAGGGATGGGGCCCCAGCCCGCCGGAGAGGCTGCTGCCGGTGTAATAGGCCAGCCCCTGCTCGTCCCTCACCCGCGCGCCCAGGCGACCCATCATCCCCAGGCGGCCCAGGACGATGTTGGCCATCATCGCCGCATAGTAATCGGGGGAGGAGCGGCGCATCCCCACCACGCCCCAGACGAGGTCGATCTGCGACTTGGCCGGCAGCGCCACCCGTTCCTCGCGCGGCTCGGTGGGCGTGTCGGCGTCGGGGATGTGGCGCTCGGGCCCCGGACCATCGGCGGACCAGCGCCCCAGCGTGTCGGCGATGCGGCGGATGGCCCGCTCGGCCTCGACGGCGCCCACCACGGCGATGACCAGGCGCTCGGGGCGATAGCAGCGCCGGTAGAACGCCAGCAGGTCGTCGCGTTGCAGGGCGCTCATCGTCTCGGCGTTGCCGATGGTGGGGCGGGCGTAGGGGTGGCCGGGGGGATAGAGCATCTCCATGCAGGCCTGATCGGCGCGGTAGCCGGTGTCGTTGTTCAGGATGTGCAGATGGGTGAGCACCTGCCCGCGCACCCGCTCCAGCTCGCCCTCGGGGATCGTCGGCTCGGTGAGGATCTCGGCCAGCAGGTCCAGCACCAGAGGCAGGTCGGCGGCCAGCGACTGGGCGGAGAGTGAGGCGTCGTCGCTGCCAGCCGACAGGTCGATGGAGGCGCCCACGTCATCCAGCGCCTGGTTCAACGCTTGAAAGGTGTGCTCCGACGTGCCGCGCCGCAGCATGTGCGCCGTGAGCCCGGCCATGCCGGCCGTCTCGTCGCTCTCGTGGGCGCCACCGGCGTCCATCTCGGCCTCGATGGTCACCGAGGGACTGGCCGGATTCTCCTTGACCAGCACGGTGATGCCATTGTCCAACACCTCGCGCCGCACCGTCTCGGGGCCGATGGTGGCCGCCGACGAGTAGAAGCAGAGCGTCTCCCGCGGCGAGACGCAGTGCTGCACCGTCGGCGACGCGCCCAGGCGCGGCTCCGCGCCGGTCTCTTCCGTGGGCAAGAACCAGCCCTCCACCCGATTCTCGGCTGTCAAATAGGTCTGGGCCACGCGTCGCACGTCGTCGGGGGTCACGGCGGCCAGCTCGTCGAGCACCGTGTCCATCCGCTGATGGCCATCGACGATCTCCAACATGCCCAGCGTCAGCGCCTGGCTGGTCACCGTCTCGCTGCTGTAGGCAAACTGGGCCTGGGTCTGGCGGATGGCGGTGTGCAGCTCCTCCTCTCGCACCGGTTCGTCTTGCAGGCGAGCGACCTCGGCCAGGAGGGCGTCCTCCACCTCCTGCGGGGTGCGCCCCTGACGGACGACGGCGCCCACGTTGTGCAGATAGGGATCGAGGCTGGGGTGATAGTTGCTGCCCGCCGAAGAGGCCAGATCGGTCTCTACCAGCGCGCGGTAGAGCCTGGCGCTGCGCGTCTGGTTCGTGTCAAAGGCGAACATCGCCTTGCCCCCCGAGAGGACGGCATCCAGCACCACCATCGGCAGATAATCGTCGTGGGACACCGGCGGCGTGTGATGGGCCAGGCGCACCAGCTCGCCGGCGCCGGGCATGCGCACCGTCACCCGGCGCTCGCCGCGCTGGACCGGCTCCTGGCGGACAGCCTGCGGCGGCTGGGGACCGGCGGGGATATCGGCGAAATGGCGCTGGATGACGTCGAGGTAAGAGGCATCCAGATCGCCCACCACCACCAGGACGGCGTTGTTGGGCACGTAATAGCGGCGATAGTGGTCATAGAGCTGCTCGCGGCTGATCTCGCGTAGATCCTCTTTCCAGCCGATGGTCTGATGGTGATAGGGGTGGAGATGAAAGGCGATGGCGGTCATCTCCTCGGCGAGGACGTAGCGCGGCTGGTTCTCGTTGCCCTCGCGCTCGGAGAGGATGACGGTGCGCTCGGCCTGCACCTCTTGCGGATCAAAGATCGCGCCGCTCATGCGGTCGGCCTCGATCTCGAGGGCCAGCTCGGCCCGCCCGCTGGGCAGGGTGGCGTAATAGGCGGTAAAGTCGTGGCTGGTCATGGCGTTGGTGTAGCCGCCCAGGCGGTCGACGGCGCGCATCACCGAGCCCTTGGGGAAGCGGGGCGAGCCCTTGAACAGCATGTGCTCCACCCAGTGCGACAGCCCGGTGGCGCCCTCGATCTCGTTGCGGCTGCCCACGCGATACCACAGCCAGGTGCTGATCACCGGCGCGGTGTGGATCTCTTTGAGGATGACGGTGAGGCCGTTATCCAACGTGCTGACCGTGGCATCAAGAGCCATGCGCGTTTTCCCTTCTCTGATATGGCGTATGGCACAGATGTATGCCAGTATAGCACGACCGCGCACGGTGACGAAAAACCCTGTGGAGATCGTCGCTATGGCTCGCGTTTGCGTCCTGGTGTCGTCCAAGTAGAATGTAAGGGCAGCAGCGCTGTCGTGCAAGAGGGGCTGCGCCGTGACCATTACTTGACCGAGCACGTCGCATGAACTGTCTGAATCGTGGCGTTCAGAGCTTGCGTTTTGTCCCTTCATCCTTGCTCACGATAAGGCGATACCCTCACCCGTGCCTCCGTGCGAGTGTGCTACGCGAGTCGTTGCAAGATAGAGCAAGGATTGTCGACCCATGAAAGACCACCAAGAACAGCGCCTCTCTGATATGGCCGGCATTGCCGCCCATTCGCCGTGTGAGGCCGATCGATACCCGCGCCTCTTGCAGGGCATCAACCGCCTCCTGACCCAGGCGATCCGCGCCGAGTCGGAGGAGGCCCTGGGCAACGTCTGCCTGGCCGTGGCCATGGAGGTGACCGACAGCGCCACCGGCTTTCTCAGCGAGGTCGGCTCCGATGGGCTGCTCCAACCTGTGGCCATCAGCGAGAGGAATGGGGAGCAGGGCCAACCAGGCCCCTCCAGCCATTATCGCCCACCGCCCGCTTCGATGCTCCACGAGCTCTATGACGCGGTGGTC
>SKLG01000512.1 GCA_007123335.1 Anaerolineae bacterium
CATCGTCGTAGACCCAGTTCGTGAACACTTGATGGTCCAGACCCTCGAACACATCGCCGCTCCACACCTGGATGCCGGGAATCGCCGGATCCGCGTCCTCTACATCCAGCAGCGCCCCGTTGAAATCGAGGCGCACATCCAGCCCATAGAGGTCGGCGGCATGTTGCACCGCCACCTGCACGATGCCCAGATCGCCGACGCCCATCGTCTGGGTGATGGGCACCACATGCACCTCGGTCATGGGGGCGGGTGTGAACGTAGACGTGGGCGTGCCTGTGTAAGTCGATGTTGGCGCCGGCCCCGGTGTAAAGGTCGGGGTGAACGTGGGCGTTTGCGAGGGCGTGGGTGAGGCGACCGGCTCGGTGGCCGTCGCCGTCGCGGTCGGCGTCAGTGAGGCCGTCGGGGTCGCCGTCGGTGGCATGGGGACGATGATATCGACATGGTTGGAGACAAAGATATAGGGAATGCTGGTGCCATCGCGCTCGGCCAGCACCACCTCCACAAAGGACATGACCGCATCGCCCCCCACCATGCCCTGCAAGGGGATCGTAGCGATGATGCCGCTGCCGCTCTTGCCCACCTGGCTGCCGGTGATGGAGACGACATACTCGATCAGGCCAGCCGTGTTCTCGGCGCGATTCTGAATGAGATAGGTATCAAACTCCTCGAACAGGTCACCGCTTTGGATCTGGACGCCAGGCTCGGCAGCATCGGCATCGATGACCTGCACCAGGCTGTTGGGAAAGGCGATACGCAGCTCGACGGCGTACAACCCCTGGACATTATCAACCCGCACATCGACATTCTTCGCTGCGCCAAGGCCGATCTGAACCGGGCTGGGAGAAAAGTAGATGCTGGGCAGAGGATTGACCCGCAGATCAGCGGGTCCCGACCGCGCCAGCGCGCCAAAAGGGCCAGCAAGGATAAGGGCTAGCGCGACCAGCAGCGCCATCGCTGGAACCAGTCTCCAGACTGATCGCGTGGCGGCGTTGTTACTCATGATCTCTCCCCCTACCCTTCAAGAACAAGCGCTCGCGAGCACAGGCCCCGCCAAGATGCGCCGTCAGGGCTGCGCATCCACCGTCAAGGCCTCGCTCACCACGGGAATGGGCTGGGCCTCAAAACTGGCCAGCAGCGCCTCGGCGACATCGAGCCGAACCTCGCCCGGGTTCGTAGCGATGAGCAGAAAACTCGCCGCTACCGCATCGCCGTTTAGCGGCCTGACCGGATTCAACAGCGTGGCCGCAAACTCGATGGTGCCCAGCTCGTTATCCACACGGTTCAGCGCCACAAAGCCCGAGCCGGCAAAAGGCGCGCTGGGGCTGATCTGCACCCCCGGCAACGCGGGATCGGCATCGATTATCTGCACCCGCGTCGCATCAAAGGTCAGGAGCACCTGAACCCCATAAAAATCTACCAGGCGCTCCAGAACGATGTCGATCTGCGTAGGTTCGTCAGCTCCGATGACGGCGTCATGGGCGCGAAAGCGGACCAGCGCGGGCTCGACATCGGGCGTAGGCGTCTGCGGCGCCCCTGTCGGCGGTACCGCCGTCGGCGGCGGCGATGCCGTGGGTGTCGGCGCCTCGGCCTGGGACGCCACGATCGGCAGCGCCGCGCGCGCTTCGCTGGAGCCAGCGTCCGCCATATTCTCACGAGGCGCCAGCGTCGGCACAGGCGTCGCCGTCTGGCCCACCGTGCACGAAAGCAGCAACATGGAGCATATCATGGCGCAGGATGCGCCCATGATGGCGCCGGCGATTCTGGATCGCATAGAGTACCCTCTCAATCGGTATCCCCTCAAAGCGCAGGCGAAACGGACAAACGCCCCCTTGGACGTCGCCGATGGTGGCGACGCCCAAGGGGCTGATGCTTCTAGAACCAGGGGACGGGAGCGGTGGCGTTAAAGTTATAGCCCACCAGCACCAGGTCAAAGATATCAACCTTGCCATCACCGTTGATGTCCGCGCGCCCATCCAGATCCTTTTTGTAGTAGCACTCGTCGGGATCGAACCAGTTGATCGGGTTCCAGCCTGCGGCGTCCTCGACCATGCCAAAGCGGGCGCCGACAAAGGTCAGATCCAGGATGTTGATCACATGGTCGGGCGGGCCAGCGATGGGCATGTCCGTCACCGGATGGGCGGTGCAGCTATCAGGCCGCTCCACCGTCACCGAGGGACCGACAGGGTTGCCACCCTTGAGCACCACGGTGGGCAATGGGATGCTTCCGCCTCCGGTCGGCACCGGCCAGCTCTTTTCCGCCCAGAGATAGCCGGGCATCTCGATGCGGACGTTAACCAGATCACCCGAGCCGACCGGCGGACAGAAGGAGTAGAATCCGGTAGCATCGGTGGTCGTCATCTGCCCGTCATAGTACACGGTTGCCCCGCTGTTGTCGGTGCGTCCTTGCAGATCCACATAGCCGTAGATGCTGCGCCCCTCCAGAGAGAGAGCGCCATCCATCGCGCTATAAGGGATCAGGCCAAAGGCGCTGTTCACCAACTTGGTCGGCGGGCTGTCGGACGACGTCAGCACGATATCGATGGGCGATGGCGACGGCGAGTCGCCGATCACACGGAAATTGATCCAGAACAGCGTTCCGCTACCGCTCTTGCCAGTCGGCTGCGCGATCAGCGTGGCGCCGACGAGCACGCGCCCCTGAAGGTTATCAAACTGCTTGACCGTCCAGGCTGCCGGCGCGAACCAGGAGCCCTGGCTGATCGACTCGACCTTGAGCGTTGACGTGAAAAAGTCGATGTTGATCTGGAAGGCATACAGGTCTACGACATTAGAGACGACGACCGGCACCGACACCATGTCGCCACAGGCATAGACCGCATCGTCGGTCAGCACCGTCAGGCCGGCGATGTATACCTCACTGCTACAGATCTCAAAGGGATCGCTCACGCCATCATCGACCGTAGCGCAGTTGATGATGACCCCCGAGCCGACCAGGGTGATCGAGACCGAGTAGGACACAGCCACCGTCTCGCCGCGAGCGACCTCGCCAATCCAATTCACCACACCATTGCTGTGGCCAGGAGCTGGCTTGCCGACGGGATGTACCGCCAGACTGCCGGGCACGTACTCGGTGCCGTCGGGCAGCGCGTCGGTCAGGGTCACGGTGGCATCCTCGGTACCGTCGTTGTACAGGGTGATGGTGTAGGTCATCACGCCGCCATAGCTGGCGATGCCGGTATCCACACTCTTGGTCGAGTGCGTCAGACGCGGCGCCGAGATGACGGTGGTGCTCACCTCGCGCGTAAAGGTCTGCGTCTTGGGCGGCACATAGTCGGCGTTGGTGGCGGTGATGACGGCTGTGTTGACGATCTCGGTGCCATCCGCCAGCGGGATATCGACCTCAACGGCAAAGCTTATCTCCGCCGACGAGCCCGCCGCGATGGGCACGCCCGACGACCAGCTCACCACACCGGCGTCATAGCCGCAGGCGCCCACAGAGCACTGTACCGATCCGACCAATTGGGTGTTCGCGGGGATGACATCGGTTAGTTGAGCCACCGCCTCCTCGTTACCCACATTCTCGACGGTGATGGTGTAGGTGATCCGCTCGCCGGGGTATACCGTCGAGGGATCGCCACCCGTCTCGACCGTCTTGACCGAGGTCCAAAAGTTCGGGCCGCGCTCCACCGAGGTATGCGCTCCCCGAGTGAACGGGGTGTGCACGCCATCGTCGATCTCGACAAAATTCCAGATATCGGTGCATAGCGGCTTGTTGGGGTCGATCTGCACCTGGAAGGTGATGACCTGTGGATAGCCCACAAGCACCCACCCCGACCAGGTGATCGCCCCGTTCGGGCAACCGGGATGATCCGCCTCATAGATGGCATGATCAGAGGCCGACCAGAAGGTCGTGTTCTCTGGGATACAATCCTTGATGCTGACGTTCTCAGCCTCGGCATCCCCATTGTTTTCGAGGATGATGGTGTAGGTGATGATATCACCCGCCAACGCATACTCGGGGTCGGCGTATTTCTCGGAACGCTTGAGATTGGGCGCCGACTCGATGACCGTCTCGGCGGTGACGACCTTTTCCAGGGTGTTGCTCTCATAGATGCGCCCCTGGTTCAGGATCACCGTGCCGTTGGGGATCACCGGGTCCAGCGTCACATCAAAGGTGACGGTCACCGGCGCCGCCAGGGGCACAGTGCCGCTCCAGTAGACGGCCTCGGACGTGGCCCACTGCTCCACTGTATTCGGCGAACCGACGACGGATAGCGAACCGGGCACGATCTGGGTGTGCAGCGGCGCGGTATCGCTCAGGACGATCTGGTGGGCATCGGCGATGCCGTTGTTGACCAGGGCGATGGTATAACGCAGCACCTGACCAGGATGCGCCGTCTGTCGGTTCACCGACTTGGTCGATTCGCTCATGTCCGCCGCATCGATGCCGATATCCAGCGTGGCGCCGGTCTGGTCCTCGTTCTCTCGGCGGACGTTGATGCGCACGCCATACTGCGGCGTCTTGGCGCTGTTGTAAGGGGCATCCTCATCCCAGTAGGGATAGGAAGACCACTTGTCCCAGAAGTAGGTCTTGGGCTGCTTGCCGCCGATGGTCTGCTGATACTCGGTACCGTTGTCCAGGTAGGTCAGCGTGTTCTCATAGGTCAGCTTGCCCGGTGCGCGGAAGGTGGCGTCCTGCATCTGCACGCGGGTGCGCCAGACCTTGCCGGTAGCGGGCTGCACCTCTGGCGTGGCGTGGGCATCGA
>SKLG01000084.1 GCA_007123335.1 Anaerolineae bacterium
ACTCGCAACATGGTCGGCAGCGCCCACAGCTCACCCATCGTCAGCGACTGCACTTGCTGATAGGCGCGTACCATGGCCAAGAGATTATCGCGGCCTAGGCGCCCATCGGTGTGTACCACCATGTTTCGAGCTAGAGCATATACACGAGGATAACCTGCTAGCTCTCCCTGGCTGAGTTTGGGCAGACGGCTATAATACCCAGCAGGCAGATCCTCCTTCACCTGGCGAAAAGCCTGATAGATGACGTAATAATTGTCCAGGACCCACTCGGCAGCATGAGAAATATCACGTTCGCTCTCTATTTGCTCCCGAAAACGCTCGTGGGCATGGGCAACGAGTTTCCGTCTCTCCTCCAAAGCCACGAGTGGTGATGGAGCGACAGGAGCCGATGTTGAGATGTCATGTGACCGCGCCCAAGCGGCGGGTTCATCGGCCACATGTTCGCGACTTGATCGCTGTTCCATATTCTAGTGTCCCCTCTTCTCCTTTGATGCTAGCTCGGCCTGACTGGGCTCGATTTCACCGGGTGCAATATCCTGGACGATAAGTAGCGCGCTCGTTCCGTAAAAGATGAGGTTAAGGGATATGCTCCCGTAGGGCCAGCGTGGCTCGCCAGAGTAGCCATGAGCGCTCAGAACCATCAAGTCCACGTTGCGCTCTTCGACGATGCGGTGCAACTCTAGCGCCGAGCTATCTGCCACACGCACCATGACTTCGGTTCCTTCGATACTGTGCGCCTTGACATCGGCCATGTATTGGTTAGCCTTGTCCAGATTTACCTCGATCAAACGCTCGACCAAGTCTCGTTCTTTATCACTCAGAGGAGCGCGTCGGGGAACCTCTGGGCGCCTTACCACGTGGGCCAGCAATAGCCCCGCGTCAAAGGCCCGCGAGAGCTCCTCCGCAGCCGAGATGGCACATTCGGCACGCTGCGACCCGTCCAGAGGCACCAAAATCTGCCGATAGGTTAGGCCCTCCAGGTCCTCCGAGTCGGCGGCATAGGCACGAACGATATAGATGGGCACATAGGCACGCAACGCGACCTTTTGTACGATGCTGCTGATGCCCCACTCGCTGAGACCGCTTCGCCCATGGCTACTCAGCACAATGAGATCCACGTCGTTGTTATGGGCAAATTCGATGATGTCTTTGGCCGCCTGCCCTTCGAGCACGACCCCTTCAGCATCAAGCTCCAGCTTCTCCAACCTGTTCACGACGTCTTGAATATATGCCTTGGCCTCGGCACGGCGAATCTGCCAATCCAACGGACTCACCGCGTCGGTCACCAGATCAGGGTCTTCTCGCGAGACGACTTGGAGGAGCGTGATCTGCGCATCAAAGACGCGCGCCAGCGCGACAACATGGGGCAGGGTGCATTCAGCCAATGGTGAGCCATCAAGAGGGACTAGAATATGATTTAACATGCCATAGGTTCCTTTCTGCCACTCGTGCAAAACGAGTACGAGTCGACGCTTAGCCGATAGGGGCGATAAATGGCCCCACGCGATTATCCTTGTGAGGCTCCGTAATGTGCAAACCAGCGCGCCGCCAGATCGGCCGCGCGATCAAGGGTTCCTGGCTCTTCAAAGAGATGGCTGGCACCCTCGACAATAGCCACTTTTGTCTTTGGTGACTTGACCGATGCCTGCATCTGCGCCTGCGCCTGACGGTTCAGCGCCAATACCTGGACATCCAATTCCCCGACAATGAGCAGCGTTGGGGCCTCGACCTGAGCGAGGGAATCACCCGCCAGATCTGGGCGCCCGCCACGCGAAACGACGGCGCGTACGACGGCGGGACGTTGGGCAGCAGCAACAAGCGCCGCAGCAGCACCGGTGCTAGAGCCAAAATAGCCGATGCCCAGAGGCCGCGTTTCGGGTTGTGACAGGGCCCAATCGGTGGCATCGACGACCCGTTGGGCGAGCAAGGGTATATCAAAGCGTAGGCTGCTATCCACGCGATCGATGCGCTCCTCAGCAGAGGTGAGCAGATCAAAGAGCAAGGTGGATAACCCCTGGGCATGAAGCTGCTCGGCCACATGGCGGTTTCTCGGGCTATGGCGGCTGCTCCCACTGCCATGAGCAAAGAGAACCAGCATGTCGGCGCCCTCTACCAAGCTCAAGAATCCCTCAAGTTGGACGTCGCCGGCGGACACTTGCACCTGACGTTCATTGACGGTCATGGGTATCCTCCATGCCCTCGATATGGCGAGCACGAGCCATATAATCCTGTACCTCTTTATCCGTCGTCTGATCAAAACGCTCATAGGACGCGCCAACGGCGTGGAATGGCGTCGGTGTAGCGGCGCACACGACCTTGTCGGCGATCCGCCGAAAGACAGCGACCACATCGGGCGAAGCTGTCGGCACCGCCACAATCACCTCTTTGGGATGCTGTTCACGCACCGCCTCCACAGCCGCTTTCATCGTCGCTCCAGTGGCCAAGCCATCGTCAACCAGAATGATCGTTCGACCCTCGATCTCGAGAGGGGCTCGCTCCCCGCGGTATACGGTCTCACGTCGCGCCAGCTCCTCTCTTTCCGATTCAGCAACCGACTCGATCGTATCCTCCGAAATACGCAATGCATGCACAACATCCCTGTTCAGCACCCGCACACCCCCCGAGGCAATGGCCCCCATTGCCAGCTCTGGCTGGCCTGGAACGCCCAACTTGCGTACAACAAACACATCAAGGGGGGCCGATAGGGCCTTGGCTATCTCAAAGGCGACGGGTACACCGCCGCGCGGCAAGGCGAGCACCAGCACGTCCTGCCTGTCGGCGTATTCTATTAATAGCTCGGCCAGACGTCGGCCTGCGTCTGCTCTATCACGATAAATGGCCATGATCTCTCCCTTCACGGGCAACAAAGCACTGCCCTGCGTCACTCAGAATGCAGATCCCTACCATAGCGCGCAATGAGTTCCTGTTTGAGATCCCATAGCTCGTGGGTGAGTGAGACATGATATCGATGGGGATTGATAATCCGCTTGACACCTTCGTCCAGGCGATCCAGGTCCTCATCGCGGAGGGAGCGCATCTGGGGTATATCTGGGGACGAGTGCAATCGTCGCCCCTCTTGCATAATATCTATGAGGAGCGGCTCAATACGTGAGATCTCCTCTTTTTCTAGCATGCGTTGAGTAGAAGGCTCTACCGGATGGCGGAGGTGCAAATGGTCGCTCTCATCTGGTTTCTCATGAGACAGCCCCAACAAGTCAGCGGTAGCCAAGCCCCGGTCATCATACACCCGCCAGACCAGCTTGTACCCAGGGTTCGGCGTTTTGGCCGGGGTCTCGGAGATCTTGATCGCCGGCGCCCAAGACCCCTCTTTTTCCATAGCCACCAGCTTGTATACGCCATCCAGGGCAGCGTCGCCCTCAGACACGATCAGCCGCGTGCCAACACCATAGACCAGGCGCCCGATGATCTGATCGGCGTCAAGCCCTTCACTTGGCGCCTCACGCTTGATCTGTTCGATAATCTGCAAAAGAACCAGTTCGTCCAATTGGTTAGAGAGTACAATGATTGTATCAGGGAAACCGGCCTGATCCAACATTTTGGCTGCTTGCAGACTCAGATAGGCCAGGTCGCCCGAATCGAGACGGATACCCATAGGATCATGCCCCTGCCTGCGAAGGCGTTCAAAGACGCGAATCGCGTTGGGGAGCCCACTCTCCAAGGTATCTATGGTATCCACCAGTAAAAGGCAATCATCGGGATAAACATCTGCATAGGCCTCAAAAGCGTCGAGCTCTCCACCATCCAAGGCCATGAACGCTTGTACCATGCTGTGAGCGTGGGTCCCCTTGGGCGGAAAACCAAGCGCACAAGAGATGCCCACATTAGAGGAGAAATCCGCTCCACCGATCAGCGCCGCGCGACCGCCGGCGTTGGCGCCCAGCCCTTGAGCCCGGCGGAGACCGAATTCGAGCAGCAACCTCCCCTGACCTGCGGATTTGATTCGGGCCGCCTTGGTGGCAATCAGGGTCTGATAGTTGAGCATATTGAGCAGCGGCGTCTCTAGAATCTGGGCCATGGCCAACGGGCCGCGCACCACCGTAAGAGGCACATTGGGATGCACTACTCTTCCTTCCGGGATCGCTTGCAGATCAAGCCCGGCAAAGGTGCCATGCTCCTGAAGCCAGCTCAGGAAATCCTCAGCAAAGAGCCGTTCTCCGCGCCGACCAGTCTCTCCACGAAGGCAATCTACTGCTTCATCGTCAAAATGTGCACCTTCCATCCAATCAAGCAACCACTCCAGACCAGCATTGATGCAATAGCCCGCTTGATGCTGATTATAGTTGGGGTAGCTGCGGAAAAAGTGATCAAATTGGGCGGCACGTTCGTGGAGGCCAACGCGGTAGTATAGCTGAGCCATGGAAAGCTGGTACATATCGGTAAACAGGATGCCCTCAGCGAGTCTGCGTTCTGTGTTGTTCATGACATCCTTTCTACGATACGACCCACCGGCTCATCAGTATTGCGGGCGAGGAAAGATAACGCCGTGGCATAGGGTGACTGGCGTCAACCTGAGCCACGCCAGCACACACTCAGTATACTGCCACGACACTGGAAATGAAGGATGGACCGCGTTAGGAGTCCTGCCGATGAAGGTTGGAATTTGGTTGTCAACAGGGTGCAGGCCCCCACGCGAGTCGCGTGGGGGCCTGCACCCTGTTGAGCTACACAGTGAAACGGGGCGTTAGCCAGAAAATTGGGAA
>SKLG01000290.1 GCA_007123335.1 Anaerolineae bacterium
CGGTGGACGCCATGAACGTCGATGCCATGCTCAAGGTATCGCGGGAGGTGCCTATCCCCATCGCCGCCGGGGAGCGACTCTATACCCGCTATGGCTTTCGCGAGTATATCGAGAAGCAGGTAGTGGACATCCTCCAGCCCGATCTAGGGCTGGCCGGGGGCATCACCGAGGTACGCAAGATCGCCGCCATGGCCGAGGTCTATGACATGCACATCCAGCCCCACCACTGCGCCGGCCCCATCAGCACGGCGGCATCGATCCAGATCGACGCCTGCATCCCCAACCTGGCCATTCAGGAATGGCGGCCCTACGCCGGCCAACCCGTCTTTGACCTGGTGGAGGAAGCGCTGGATACGCAGGCAGTGAATGGGCGACTGACGGTATCGGACAAGCCAGGCCTGGGCGTGTCGCTGAACGAGGAGGTCATCAGCACTTATCCACACCTGCACATCAACTGAGCGCCAAGAGGGCAAGGCGCCCGGCCCTCGCGTCGTAACTGACGCCAAGTGCCGGGCACCTTATCTTGCGTTTCGTGGCAAGGATAGCGGTCAGGGTGTCCCTTTGACGTCCATCTCGTCAAAGTGCGTGTCCAGCTCCATCATCTTGCCGGTGACGGTAAACACCGTCCGCTCGCAGATGTTGGTGACGCGGTCTGCGGCGCGCTCCAGGTTGTGGGCTGCCCACAACAGCATATTGGCCTGCTCCATGCTCGTCGGATCGGCCATGATGTAGGTTAACAGCTCACGGTTCACCTGGTTGTATAGCGCATCAACCTGATCGTCCTCACGCGGGATCGCCCGCGCCAGCTCGACGTCGCGGCGCACAAAGGCATCCAGCGCTCGGTGCAGCATATCGGTGGCCTTGACCACCATGCGCGGGATGTCGACCAGCGGCTTGATAAAGGGCTCGTGGCCGATGTTGAGGTTGATCTTGGCGATCCCCTTGGCATAATCGCCGATCCGCTCCAATTCGGTGATGATCTCCAGGATGGCGGCCAGGGTGCGCAGATCGCGGGCCATGGGCTGCTGTGTGGCGATCAACACCAGGGCATCTGACTCGATGGCAAAGCGTTTGGCATTTACCTCGTGATCGCCATCGATGATTCGTTGCGCTGCTTCGAGATCGTGGCGCTTGAGCGCGTCCACCGAATCTAGCAACGCTTTTTCCACCATGCTGCCCAGGACGATCACCTCATCCTGGAGGCGCTGGAGCTCCTGTTCAAACGTCTTGCGCATCATCGTCTATCTACCCCATTTCTACCCTATCGCCAGTACCTGGCGTTGGGCCCAACGCAGGACCGCCGCCAACTATCGTCATGCCTAGAGCTCATACTTCCAACCATTATTAACACCGCCACCTGGCCAACGTTACCCCAAAGAGCAACGCCGTTAGCCAAATCGTCCGGTGATATAGTTCTCTGTGCGCGTATCCTCTGGCGCCGAAAAGACCCGCCCCGTCGGCCCGAACTCGACCAGCTTGCCAACCTGTCCATCATCGGTCAGGAAAAAGGCCGTATCGTCGGACACTCGCGCAGCCTGCTGCATATTATGGGTAACGATCACAATGGTGTAATCCTGCACCAGCTCGCGCATCAGGTCCTCAAGGTGCAGAGTCGAGATGGGATCCAGCGCCGAGGCGGGCTCATCCATCAGGATCACATCGGGACGGATCGAGATAGTACGCGCGATGCACAGCCGTTGCTGCTGGCCCAACGAGAGAGAAAGCGCGTCCTGATTCAGATTGTCTTTCACCTCGTCCCACAAGTCTACCTCGCGCAGACTCCGCTCCACAACCTCATCCAGGTTCTGGCCATGTTTCAGCCCCTGGACGCGCGGACCAAACGCCACATTATTGTACACCGATTGCGGAAACGGGTTGGGCCGCTGAAAAACCATCCCCACCCGTTGCCGCAAGGTAACGACATCAAGATGCGGATCATAGATATCCTGCCCATCAAGCAAGATCCGCCCTCGGTGACGGGTTCCCGGTATCGTATCATTCATGCGGTTGAGGCAACGCAGAAACGTCGACTTGCCGCATCCTGAGGGACCGATGAGCGCCGTGATCTTATACGTTTCGATCTCTAACGAGATATCCTCGATCACCAGTTTGCTGCCATAGTAAAAATAGAGATGTTCAACCTCGATCTTGGCCATGCCGTGCTCCACTAGCCGAACCGCCCCGTGATATAGTCCTCAGTACGCTTGTTCTTGGGGTTGATAAACACCTGTCGCCCCGGTCCTGCTTCCATCAATTCGCCCATGAGAAAAAAGGCCGCATAATCGGCCACGCGAGCGCCTTGTTGCACACTGTGAGGCACGATAACAATGGTATAGTGCTTCTTTAGCTCCATTAAAGAGTGCTCGACCTTGGCCGTCGATATAGGATCGAGGCCCGAGGTAGGCTCGTCCAACAGCAGCACATCGGGCTCGAGGGCCAGGCTCCGGGCGATGCACAGCCGCTGCTGCTGTCCGCCTGATAGCGCCGTAGCAGGATCATCCAGCCGGTCCTTGACCTCATCCCAGAGTGCCGCTTGCTGCAGACTACGCACCAAGGCATTATCCAGAACGGTCTGGTCGCGCATGCCAGCCAGTTGCAGCCCATAGGTGACGTTGTGGCGCACTGTACCGGGAATAGGCAGCGGCAGCGAAAAGACCATCCCCACACGCCGTCGCAACTCGACCACCGAGACATCATGAGCATAGATGTCTTGGCCATCCAGAAGAACCTGGCCGGTCCTGCGCGTCCCCGAGAGCATATCGTTCAATCGATTAATAAGACGCAGCAGCGTCGTCTTGCCTCCCCCCGAAGGCCCAAAGATCACGGTAATGGCGTGGGGCGGAATGCTCAGCGTAACGTCCTTGAGCGCCTCTACGGGTTCGGCACCCGTGGTGGCGCTTGTTGCGTTGTACGTGAACCCGACGTGCTCCAGGTGTATCTTGGGTTGTTCTACCATTGCCGCCTACGTCTGAAATAACTACGGAGGAGTGTGGCTACCAGGTTCAGCGAAAGCACCAACACGAGCAATACCAGTGCCGTGCCGTACTGGATCTCCATCGGCATCCCCGGAACCTGGGTGCTGATCACAAAGAGGTGATAGGGCAGCGCCATCGTCTGATCGAAAACCGACTGTGGCAGACGAGGCAGGAAAAAGGTGGCTACAGTGAACAAGATGGGCGCTGTCTCGCCCGCTGCCCGTAATAGCCCCAAGAGTACGCCGGTAACGATGCCCGGAAAGGCCTGGGGAAGGATGATCTTCCAGATGCCCTGCCAACGCGTGCCGCCCAGACTGGCGCTCACCGTCCGAAACTCCATGGGCACGGATCTGAGAGCCTCTTCGGTGGTGCTGACGATGATGGGCAGGGTCATGATGGCCAGCGTCAGCGATCCCGCCAGGATCGACGTGCCGAAACGTAGAAAAATCACAAAGAGGCCCAATCCAAACAACCCATAGACGACAGAGGGGATGCCGGCCAAGTTGATGATCGCCAAGCGAATGGAGCGGGTGAATATATTGTCGCTGGCATATTCGGAGAGATAGATGGCCCCCGCCACACCTACGGGGATCGCGGCCAGCGCCGTGCCCAACGTCAGCAAGATCGTGCCCACGATGGCGGGGAGTATGCCCCCAGCCCTCATCCCTTCTCGTGGCATGGCGGTCAGGAACTCCCAACTCACGGCGTTCAGTCCGCGCGCCACGATGATACCGACGACAAGTAGGATAGGCACTACCACGATTAGCGAAGTTAGAGCTAGTAGGGCAAATCCGACGCGCTGCATGATCCGCTGGCGCATTAGCGCAGCCCTCCTCGTCGGCGCTTTTGGAATATGACCGAGGCAGCAGCCAGGTTGATCATAAAGGTGAGCACAAAGAGGATAATGCCAACGCCAAAGAGCACATGGTAGTGGGTGCTGCCCCGGGCCACCTCACCCATCTCGGCTGCAATAGTGGCGGTCATGGTGCGCACCGGGCGAAAGAGCGAATCGGCCGTCACGGGCATGCGCGCCGCATTGCCGGTGACCATCATCACCGCCATGGTCTCACCGATGGCCCGGCCCATGCCCAACATGATGGCGGTGATGATACCCGACCGCGCAGCCGGCACCACCACGCGCCAGATCGTCTGCCAACGGGTAGCGCCCATGGCCAACCCGGCATCGCGATAGCTCTTGGGCACCGCGTCCAGCGCGTCCTCGGCCACACTGATGATCGTGGGTAAAGACATATACGCCAGGAGCAGAGCGCCTGTAAAGGCGGTCAGTCCTGTAGGCGCGCCCAAGACATCGCGCACCAGCGGCGCCACGATGGTCATCCCAAAAAATCCCAACACCACCGAGGGGATGCCGGCGAGGGTCTCGATCATCGGCTTGAGGATCTCTCGCGCCCAGTTGGGCGCCACCTCACGCACAAACACCGCTGTGGCCACGCCCAACGGCAAGGCGATGGCGATCGCCACAATCGTCACAAGGACAGAGCCCAATATGAGCGGCATCGTGCCGTATAGGTCAAAGGTCGGATACCAGCGCTGGCCAAACAGGATCGGCAATTCGACACGGAAAAAGGTGGGCAGCCCCTCTTGCAGTAGAAAGAGAAAGATGAGCACCACAAAGCCGATCGCCGAAAAGCCCAGCACACGGATGGCGTTCTCTACCAGGAACTCGCCCCAGTGGTGATCGCGTCCCTGTCCCAGCCCGCGAGCCGTGGATACGGGCTCAACGCGCGCCTCTCTACGCGGCTGTTGCTCCTGGTCATTCATTCTGGCCCCACACATTCTCCGTCACCCTTCCAAGGGAACAAAGCCAAGCTCCAGCACAATCTCCTGGCCATCGGTCAAGATCCAGTTCAGATAATCGGCGATCTCTCCTACCGGCTCGCCGCGCACATACATGTAAAGGGGTCGAGAGACCGGATATAGGCCGTCATTGACGGTCTCAACCGAGGGCATCACATAGGGATCTTGCTCACGCACGGCCACGCCCAAGACCTTGACGTTACCGGTAACATAGCCGAGCCCTTCATAGCCAATGGCATTGGGATTCTGGCGCACCTCGGCGGTAATCCCTTCCGAGGAAGGCAGCAGCAACGTATCAGGGGAGAACAGCAGGTCACTGCGTGTGTCGCCCATACGCAAGACATATTCCAAAAAGTATATGTAGGTTCCCGAGTTGGACTCGCGGGAGAGCAGAACAATAGGGCGGTCCTCTCCTCCCAATTCACGCCAGTTCGTAATCTTGCCGGTATAGATATCCGAGATCTGTTGCAGCGTCAGGCCGTCCACAGGATTGTCCGGATGAACGACGACGGCGATGGCATCTCGCGCTACGACAAACTCTATCGGCTCGATACCGTTGACGCGAGAGGCCCGGAGCTCCTCTTCGGTCATGGCCCGCGACGCGTTGGCGATATCCACGGTGCCGTTGATCATGGCGGCAATACCCGTCCCCGAGCCACCTCCCGTCACCGAGATGCGCACGTCAGGACGCGCCTGTATATAGGCCTCGGCCCAGGCGAGGGCCAGGTTTACCAGCGTGTCTGAGCCCTTGTTCTCAATCGTTTGGGGGGCGGTGCCAGGTACAGGCGGCGTAGCATTGGGTGGATGCACCCTTTGGCAGCTAGAGAGACTCAGAGCCGCGATCAAGAGACAAACACCTACAATTCTACGTAGGCGTCTGATAGGAGAGCGAAGCGTAGGCAGCGCAACGCTGCGTAACAAAGGGCTCATTGATATACGCTAACTCATTTCGCAAACAAGGACGATCTTCACACCACTGCTTAATGTAGCACAGGCGAGGGGTATGTGCAAAGTGCACGCCGGGCCATCTGGCGCTCAAATGCGATCACCATCCAGCGGCCATTTTGAGCCCGGCTATATGGAGAAGCATGTCAATGGCTTACATCCAGCTCGTAGGTCTCGAACAGGCGCGGCTCGGTGTCGGCTTCAATGCGCGCCACCACCTCGACATAGGGCGATAGCGTAGACGTATCCAGCTTGTGACGCAGCAGCTCGTCGATCTGAAAGATGCCCGCCGAGTTGCTGAGGCGAATGGCGATGCGCACCGGACGATCCACGCCGGGCTCGATGGACACTGACTGGACGGCCAGAGCCGACACCGAGTGGATGTTGATCTTGCCCGCCTCAAAGGGGATACGCGAGCGGCCCTGGCTCATATCCAGGGCGTCGGCGATTTTGACCACTCCCGCCTCGACGGTCAGGGAGCGCACCTCAGCCTGGTGGGCGATGATGGCATGCAGGGTCTCGGCGACTATGACGGTCAGCTCTGGCTCATCATAAAGGCCCGCCAGGAGTTGACGGGCCTTGGGATAGGCGAGGATCAGGCTGTACTGCTCATGGTCGTCGCGATGCACGGCGATGCCAATGTCGTGCAGGCAGGAGGCCAGTACGACAATGACCTCGGCATCCTCGCACGTCAACTCGTGATTGGCAACAACGCTGGGCGTAACGCCGCCGGCGATCAGCAGGCGCAAGATACGCAGCGCGGCGTTGGCCACGATGCGGATATGCACCTCGCCATGGTCGCTCATCCCGGCGCGATCCACGGCGTTGATGTTGGCGCATTTGTAGAGTTGGGTTAGCTCGGCGTCGGCGTCTATTCGCTCCACCAACGCCTGTAGCCGGGGGTTGTGCCGGGCGGGCAGGTGCCAGGTCATGAGCCTCCCTCAGACAAACGATACAGCACTAATGTGGCGGACCGACGCCTGCATCGTACCCAGACGTCGGCCCCATTATCCCACAGGGCGCTCAGCACGTCCAATGAGGAAGAACTCGTTGCCGCGCTGTCAGCCGAAACGACCGGTGATATAGTCCTCGGTGCGCTTGTCCTTGGGGTTGGTGAATATCTGCTTGGTATGCCCATACTCCACCAAACGCCCAGCGCGGTCCTCATCCATCATGAGAAACGCGGTGAAATCCGAGACGCGCCCCGCCTGTTGCATGTTGTGGGTCACGATGACGATGGTGTATTCGCGGGCCAGCTCGCGCATCAACTCCTCGATCTTGAGGGTGGCGATGGGATCCAGCGCCGACGCCGGCTCATCCATCAGGATCACCTCTGGCTCGACAGCCAGGCAGCGGGCGATGCAGAGCCGTTGTTGTTGCCCACCTGATAGCGCCGCCCCCGACTGCTGTAACTTGTCCTTGACCTCGTCCCACAGGGCAGCCTGCCGCAGTGCTTGCTCCACCTTCTCGTCGAGTTGCGGTACCCGTCGGAAATGGTTCAGACGCAAGCCAGCGGCCACATTGTCATAGATCGACATCGTGGGGAAGGGATTCGGTTTCTGGAACACCATACCGACCCGGCGCCGGATCTGCACCGGATCCACGCCTGCCGCATAAATGTCCTCGCCGCATAGCAGCACCCGTCCTCCCGCCCAGGCGCCGCGTACCTCCTCATGCAAGCGGTCCAGACACCGCAAAAAGGTGGATTTGCCAGAGCCCGAGGGGCCGATGATGGCGGTGATCTTGTTCGGAATGATCTCCAGGCTGATATTGCTGACAGCCGTGAAATCGGCAAAACCCGCCGTGAGGTTCTCGATGGTCATCCCACCTGCCGAGACAGCGGCGCCCACTCTGACATTGGTCTCCGCCTGAGCCTGAGCAAGGCTTGCCTCGGTCGCCAGTTTGGGTGACGCGCCAATTGTCCGGGCAAGCTTGGCCACAAGGTTGGTATCCTCTCGAGTGATCAGATTATTCATGGTATACGCCTCTCTTTCCTTCAGGACAGGTGACGCTGCCGACCAAGACGCCGGGCCAGCAAGCTAGTGCAGAGCACAAAGCCGGTTAGGACCAGGGCCGTCCCCCAGGCTTTGGCATGCCAGTCGGCATAGGGCGATATGGCATAGGTATAGACCGTATGGGGCAAGGTCGCTATGGGCTTGGCGACATCGACATTCCAAAAGGGATTGCCAAAAGCGGTAAAGAGCAGCGGCGCCGTCTCTCCTGCCACACGGGCAATGGCCAGGACGATGCCGGTAACCACGCCGCCCATGCCCATGGGTAATACCACGCTGACCGTGGTCCGCCAACGGGGAACGCCCAAGGCCAGCGCCCCCTCGCGCAACGTGGTGGGCACCATGCGCAGCATCTCCTCCGTTGTCCGCGTGATCGCCGGAAGCATCATCACGCCCAAGGCAAAACCCGCCGAAAGCGCCGAGAAATAGCCTTGCCGCGACACAATAAGGGCATAGGCGAAAATCCCCACTACGATAGAGGGCACGCCCGATAGCACATCGGCGAGATAACGCACCAGATCCCCAAACCAGTTATCGCCAAACTCGCTGAGATAGATACCCGCACCCAGCCCAATAGGCGCCGCAAAGAGCGTCGCCAATCCGATCACGATCATCGAACCAACGATGGCATTAGCCACACCCCCGCCAGGAATACCTACCGGAGTGGGCAAACGCAAAAAGAAATCGGTGTTGAGCGCCGAGAAGCCATTCAGCAGAACGTAACCCAACACGGCCAACAACGCTGTGACAGCCAGAAGAACGCTCAATGCGCTGGCAGCGTGCATCAACACGTTCACGAATTTGCGCCAAAGGGAGTTGCTCATCGCGCACCCCTCATTTCTCCGCGACTGATCCGCCATACGAGCAACCGCGCCAGCCCGTTCAGAATCAGCGTGATCACGAAAAGCACCAGTCCCAGCTCGATCAATACCGAGACATGCAATGGCGACACCGACTCGGCGAACTCGTTGGCGATCTGGCTGGCCAGGGTGTAGGCGGGGCTAAAGAGGCAGGGAGATATATCTGGCCGGTTGCCGATGAGCATCGTCACCGCCATCGTCTCACCGACAGCGCGGCCGAGAGCGAGCATGAATCCTCCGATGATGCCCGAGCGCGCATAGGGCACCACGGCGCGCCAGATGGTCTCCCAACGAGTCGCGCCGAGAGCCAGCATCGCCTCGCGCTGCTCATTGGGCACAGCCCGCAGCATGTCCCTGGCCACCGCCGTGGCATAAGGCAGGATCATGATCGCCAGGACGACCACCGCGGCCATCATCCCGATCCCCAGCGGCGTGCAGCCGAATATCGGCAGGAAACCCAGGCTGCGGTACAAGGTCCTCTGGATGGGATCGCGCAAGATCGGCACCAGGACAAAGAGCCCCCACAAGCCATATACCACGCTCGGTACCGAGGCTAACAGTTCGATGATGAACGAGACGGGCTGATCTAGCCAAGATGGCGCCATCTCCGCCAGGAATATGGCCGCCATCAACCCTAGAGGAGCCGCTATCGCCAGCGACAAGAGGGACGACACCACCGTGCCAAAGATAGCGGGCAGGGATCCAAAGCGCTCAAAGACGGGATCCCAGCGTTCCTCAATGAGAAAGCTGAACCCGAAACGAGAGATGCCCAGCTTGGATCCTTCGTACAGCTCAAGAACTAGCAACACGATGATAAGAACCAGCGTGGCAGCCATCAACCACGCCCATCCGCCAAAGATCGCATCGCCCAAGTTGATACGCCCGAGCGTCGCGCGGCGGCGAGCCGATCTACTTGCTATACCCATGTCTCCCCTCGATGATGTCCTGTAGTGCAATGCCGTAATACGCAACGATAGGAGGGCAAGGACGATCCCTTACCCTCCCGAACATATTAGAGAGCTTAACGCGACGGTATGGGCTGACCACCTGCGCAGGTCATGCCAGCCAGCCGCTCAAAGACCATGGCCTTGACCGCATCGCCCAGCGGCGCGTAGAGCAGCTCAAGGGCATCCTTGTCGCCCTCTTCGCTCAACGCCCACTCGATAAAGCTGATCAGCTCCCGCGCCTTGGCACAATCATCCATGTCCTGGTAGACCAGCAGGAAGGTATACCCGGCGATGGGATAGGAGTCATCTCCAGGAGCGTTGACTAGGAGCTGGCCCAGATCCTCTGGCATGTCCGCCACCGCGGCGTTCGAGGCGGCAGTCGTGGTGGAAAGGTTGGGCTCGATAAAGATGCCGGCCTGGTTGCGCACATACGCGTAGGAGAGATTGTTCTCAGTGGCGTAGGCCAGCTCGACGTAGCCGATGCTGCCGGGCTGCGCCCTGACGATACCGGCGACGCCCTCGTTACCCCTGCCGCCGAGCCCTACCGGCCATTCGACCGACGTGCCGGCGCCCACATTCGCCTTCCATTCCTCATTTACCTGGCTCAGGTAACTGGTGAACAGGAAGGTCGTGCCAGAACCATCGGAGCGACGAGCCACCAAAATGTCCTGGTCGGGCAGATTCGCGTCTGGATTCAATTCGACGAGCTGTGCGTCGTTCCATGTGGTGATCTGGCCAAGAAAGATCCCTGCGATCACCTCAGGGGTGAGCTTGAGGCCCGTGGGCACAGCCGTCCCCGCCGCGTCGTTGACGTTGTAGGCCAACACCACGGCGCCGGCAACCGTCGGCAGTTGCATGAGGCCAGGAGCCGCGGCCTTCATCTCCTCAGTCAGCAAGGCATCAGAGCCGCCGAAATCGACGGTCTTGGCCGTGATCTGGCGAATGCCGCCACCCGAGCCGATGGACTGATAGTTAAAGCGGGCACTGGGGTTCCGGAAGGCGTAATCGTAAAACCAACGAGAGTAGAGCGGGTACGGAAAACTCGCGCCGGCGCCGGTGAGCTGCACCGGTTCAACAGCGGCTTGAGGCGCCTCGGTGGGCACGGCGGTTGGCTCTTCTGTTGGGGCGGCCGCAGGGGCTTCCGTCGGCACTGCGGTAGGTGGTGTCGTTGGGACTGGGGTGGGTTGACTCGCTGCCTGCTGCTGTGCCTGAGCAGGTGCTGGAACTGGAGTGGGCTGGGCTGCAGGAGCGCAACCTACTAACACAAGCATCGCGACCATAAGAACCAAGAACCATTGATGACGCATTCTTCCTCCTGATATTGATCGTCTCTCTCAGGAGATAGTGTAGCGTCAGCGTTTTAACGGCCCATCAAATGCAGGTTAAGGAATGGTTAACAAGATGCGCAGGCGCCCCGGACGATCAGCGACTGGCGGATACATCCTGCGCCACGAACAGCGAGAAGCAAAAAGTGCTGCCCTGTCCCTCAACGCTCTCGGCCCAGATGGCGCCGCCGTGGCTCTGGACGATATGCTTGGCGATGGCCAGGCCCAGCCCAGTGCCTCCCTCGGAACGCGCCCGGTCGGCCTTGTAAAAGCGCTCAAAGATCCTCGGCAGCACATCGGGGGCGATGCCGATGCCGGTATCCTCGACGCAAATAGTCACCATGTCCGCGGTGTGCTCGGCGCGCACGGTGATCAGGCCGCCTGGAGGCGTGAACTTGATGGCATTGTGCAGCAGGTTGGTCACCACTTGGTTCAAGCGGACCAGGTCGCCGAGCACCATGGGCATATCGTCGCCAATATCCGCATGCAGGACGAGGTCCGCCCGTTCCGCCTGCGGCCGCAGCCGCTCGATGGCGGGCCACACCACATCGGCCACCGTCACCGGAGCGAGCCGCATGGGCACGCGCCCCGACTCGATCCGCGACAGCTCCATGAGCTCCTCAACCATCTGGGTCAGAGCATCGATCTCGGCATCCATGCGGTCGAGGAACCGTTCGGCCGCCGGAGGATCATCGAGGGCACCGTCGCGAAGGGTATCAGCAATGGCCCTGAGCGAGGCCAGCGGAGTACGTAACTCGTGTGAGATATTGCTGACAAACTCGCGACGCACCGTTTCCAACCGCCGAATCTGGCTCAAGTCTTGGACGATGATCAGACTCGCCCCGGCCTCCACCCCGGACAAGGACGAGACTACCACACGTACAAAGGGGCCACGGGGTGTGGCCTCGATGAGCTGCTCCTGGCTCTCGCCCGTTTCCCGATACGCCTGCCACACATCGATCATCTGGTGCTCGCGCACCACCTGAGGAAACGAACGCCCGAGGGCGCGCTGCGCGTCTACGTCCAGGATGCTCTCGGCCGAGGGATTGAGCATCTGAACCTGCCCCTCGGCATCGGCGATCAAGACGCCATCGGCCATGTGCTCCAACACCGCGCGGAGCTGCGAGCGCTCGTCATCGAGGCGCGCCATCGTCTGCTTGAGATGATCGGCCATGCGATTATGCGCCAGCAGCAACTCGCCCAGCTCGTCGCGGCTCGTGGGCACCAGGTGCGTATCGAACTCGCCCTGCATGACGCGGTCCATGGCATGACGCAACCGCCGCAGCGGGCTCAGCATGCGGTCGGCGATACCCACCGCCAATACCAGGGTCACCGCCCCAGCGACCAGCGCGGCCAAGAGGATGGCCCGGCGAATCGACGCCAGATCGCGCTCAATCTCGCTCAAAGGCAACGCCACGCGTACGATCGCCAGCAACTGGCCATCCTCTTGAAGAGGGACGGCCACATACATCATGCGCATTCTGACGGTGTCACTGAGCCTTATGGCGCTGCCCTGTCCCGCGGTGAGGGCCTGTTGCACCTCCGGTCTGAATAGATGGCTGGCCATTGTCTCAGGCTCGACATCCGAATCAGCCAGAACGCGGCCATCAGGCGCAACAATGGTCACACGGGCACCAAGCACATCGGCCAAGTATGCCACCTGCTGGCGCAGGTCGGCGGTATGCTGTCCGTCATCCAGCCACGGCGCGACGGCGTCACCCACCAACTGTGCCTGTACCGTCATCTGCTCCTGGAGATTGGCGCGATAGCTGTCTCCCACAAAGCCTATCAGGTATATCGCCAGAGCAGCCATAACGAGCAGAATGAGCACCAGATAGGGGATCGCGATGCGCGAACGGATACTGATTGGCATTCCGACCTATCCCTCGAATCGATAGCCCACGCCGCGAACGGTGATGATGCGCTCAGGGTTGGCGGGGTCACGCTCGATCTTTTCGCGGAGCCAGCGCACGTGTACATCCACGGTGCGGCTCCCGCCGCCATAGCTCCACCCCCAGACCCGCTCGAGGATCAGATCGCGCGACAGAACGATCCCTTTATGACGGGCCAAAAAGGCCAACAGCTCGTACTCTTTGGGCTTGAGTGGCAGCGGCTCGCCAGCCCGCGACACCTCGTGCCGCGCCAGATCGACGGTTAGGTCGCCGTATTCGAGCGGAGCGCGCGAGGCTGTATCGGGCATCTCATCACTATCACTTTCGGCGGCTAGCTTTTCGCGGATCAGTCGCTCTCGCCGCAAAAGAGCCTTGACCCGCGCCATCAGCTCCCGCATGCTAAAGGGCTTGGTCATATAATCATCGGCGCCGACTTCGAGGCCAACGACCTTGTCCACCTCGTCCACCCGCGCCGTCAACATCAAGATGGGTAGGGCCATCTCTTGGCGGAGAACGCGACACACCTCCAGCCCGTCGATCTGGGGCAACATGAGATCCAACAGGATCAGATCCGGCCGCTCTTTGCGCGCCACCTTGATGGCCTGCAATCCATCGCTAGCCGTCAAGACCTCATAGCCCTGGCGCTGGAGGTTATACTGCAACGTCTCTCTCAAGGTGCGCTCGTCCTCCACAACCAGGATTTTCTCCGCCATCTTTTACCTCATCCACTACGCCTGAATAGCCCTCTCCAAAGTGATCTCGCCCCCGTTTGCCACAAATATAGGATGATCCTTACAGCGTCGCTCTTTGACCCAACGAGCACATCCATGGTACAACAGAACCAAGATCATCCATAGAGTATAGTCTGGCCCGAGATGCCGCACAAACCGGTCATCATGATTCTTGCGACTGCGCTATACTTGGTGTAATCTTTGGCAATTGCGTCGCAGGATCGACGCATTGAACCTATATATGGAGTATAGCAGGATGGACCATCCTCTCTCTTTTCGAATTGTTGATGCTACCGCCCATGATTGGGTGGGAACGGTACATGTGTCTTGGATACCTGGAACAGGTTCGCCGTTGACCGAAAGGGTGGGCCAAGAACTGCTCAAGTCCTTTGAGCGGATGGGGCACGTCGTCGATGCCAAGCCCAACGACGATACTGATCTGCTGATCACCACAGCCCCCTTTGGCCAACCGCTCGGCTGGCGCGAGGCGTTGCTCTTCACGGGTAGGCGCAGACTGGGGCTAAAGGAGTTACCGACGACCTTTACCTTGGTGCATGTGACCCCGCATGATCTCGATCGTGTGTTGGCGCATCTACAGAGTGCGTTGGAGCAGCATCCGCCAGATCCTGAGCAGTTTCGTTTTCCCGGCATGGCACCCCAGGCATGGAAGGTGCTGGTAGAGCAGGGTCAGCGCGGTGGGCCGATCCTCTCTCTGGAGCGCGTCATTCAGGCGCACGCCAAATGCATCCGCATCCTGCTATTGGTCGGCGAGGACGAGCCCGAGCGCATATACCATTTTGATCTGGTCGGTGCCTATCCCCAGAGCGTCGTCGGTGACGATATAGACGCCTTTTACGCCGATATCGTCCAGCGCATGGCCACCGCTGTGAGCACCTACGAGGTGAACAACCATCGCATGCTGGACGTCCCACTGCCGGCGGTGACCTGGGCGGCCAGTGACATTCCTGCCGCCATGTGTCGGGTCGGTCGCGAGCTGGGCCGGCGGCGATTCTTTACGAATATGATCCTCATCGCCGATCTCATTCAGGTTCCCGCCGTGTCAGAGTCAGTGGCCAGCCAATACAGCGAAGGATGCTTTGCGACCTGGGCGCCGGATATGAACGGACTGGTGGTCACTGCCACCGGCAGCGCACGTCCCGTCGACAAGGGTAATATTACCGAGGATGATCTCGCGCTGGTGGTGGGTGTGCGCCCTGATGGTCTGGGCGCTATCGCCAAGCCGGTGGAAGGCCGCGAAAACGTGCCCCCCTCCTCCGAGGGATTCGAGATGATCGACATGGATGGCGCCCTGCCCACCATCGTTCTCGGCGAGGAGTGGCCCACACCTGGAGCGCGCGTGCCCGTGGTGCGCAGCAAACTGCATGGGCACCGGGGCCTCGACGCTTACGATCCTCGTTATGTCGAGTATGTGCCTTTGGATGCGCCCTATTTTCACTACCCGGTATCCTGCGCCACGGGCGCCCAGGCCCGCGGCATCCGCAATGCCTTTGCGCGCTCTGTGGCGCTGCACGACCCGGCCGATCCCCGCGAGGTTGTCTTTACCATCCTTCCCGGACACGGGTCCGTCGTGGTTGAAAAGTGGGTGCCGGGCCTGGCACCTTTTCAGCGCATCTGGGAATACATGGACTCGGGGCTCATCCAGATCAGCAATCGTATCCCGCAAGGGCCACTGAGCTTTCGCCCTGGACCCGATGGGCGCATGCATCTGGAGGACTGAATCGGGCAGTTTTGCCGGCGCCCCAACACAGCCTAGACGCCAAAGCGCGCCGCAATAGGCATCCGCCGACCGCCGCCAAAAGCCTTGGTCGTCACTCGCAAGCCCGGGGCGGCCTGCTTGCGTTTGTATTCCTTGCGGTCCACCGCTCGCGCCACCCAGCGCACCGTTTCCTCATCAAACCCCTCGGCCGCGATCTGCTGAACAGATCGGGCTTCTTCGACGTAAAGATGGAGGATCTGATCCAGGATCTCATAGGGCGGCAGAGTGTCCTGGTCGGTCTGATCAGGACGCAGCTCAGCGGAAGGGGGCTTGGTGATGCTGTTCTCAGGGATCACGCTCCCCGGTCCACCGCCAAGGCGATTGGCATAGCGGGCCAGCGCATAGACCATCATCTTGGGCACATCCGAGATCACCGCCAATCCACCGCTCATGTCCCCGTAGAGCGTGCAATAGCCCACTGCCAGCTCGCTCTTGTTCCCCGTAGAGAGCA
>SKLG01000574.1 GCA_007123335.1 Anaerolineae bacterium
CCGTCCGGCGCGTGACCATTGGAGGCCAGGAGGCGACAATCTCGCCACAAGGCCGATGGCTGCTCACCCAGCTGCTGACCGACAACGGGGAGGCAAGCCTACACCTCTACGACCTGAGCGATACAGAGCAACGCCAACCTCGGGTGTGGTCGCACCCGCCAAACAGCCATAGCGCCTTTCACGTCTGGTCGCCAGATGAGAGCAGCTTGGCCTATTTGCTCCGTGAGGGCAGCACATACGAGTCTTCGGGCCAGGGGCTGGGCCTGTGGCTGCTGGACCTGACGCACGAACAGCCTATCCAGGTGCTGGACGAGCCCTCGGCGTCCTCATCGCTCATCGGCTGGACCCCCGAGGGAAGCCATATCGTCGGCTATCATCGCGGGACAGACGGCGACAGCCACTACTATGGCGTGCGCCCTGATGGCGGTGATCGACGCATTCTGCCGCTGAGCGCCAAGGCGCAGATCCTCGGCTGGATGCCCTATGCGGCCACGCGTAGCATACCCCGCGTTATGCTCGATCCATGGCCGCCTCGTTTCCAGGATGTGGCCGGCGATGCTCAAGGTACCGCGCAAGTCGTGGCCGAGCTGGTGGCCGCCCAGGTGCACAGCCCGGAGGAGGAGCTCTCCCGCCTGGTCACCCAGTACCTGCATCATGCAGGATGGCCCATGGACCACCGCGGCGCAACGATCAAGCGCATCGCCCAGGACCAGTTCGCCGCACAGTTGCCTCCCTTTGGCATTTATGTGATGTCCGATGGCCAGGCGCAGCAGGTAGCTGGTGGTAACGTGCTCATCGACGCGCGCCGTGAGGGTGACGAGCTAGGCCTCATCTTTGGCGTGCTCGATGCCGGCGCCGGATCCGGGGCTACGGTGCAGCCGGCCTTTTTGCTGTTTCGCCTCCAAGCCGATGACACCTGGGCGCCCATCTGGAGCCCCCAAGGCCAACGAGATTGGGTGACGACAAATGGTGAGATCATCTTTGTCGGTGAAGGTCTTGACGAGCTGCGCGTGGCTGGCAGCTCCTTTGGCATCGAGGTTGAGCAGAACCGAGCCTTTGTCGAATGTCAGGAATGTCCCCAACGGCGCTTCCTGGCCACGTGGGTAAAGCAGGAAACGGGCTATGTGCGAGAGACATCGCTACCCGCCGAGGCGCCCATGCATCGGGTCTACTGGGAGATGACCGAGCCTACGCCCTATGCCATCGTCTTTGAGACGCTATGGCGTCTACGCAACGACTTGCCCGCCGACGACCTATTGGCCAGCCCAGAGGTACTACAGCAGATCTACCAATATGGGCTACTGAACGCCAGCGCCCTGTTCGTGCCCGAGGAGGAACTGGTGAACGGCGTGCGTTTCTCCAACGTCGAGTACACACAGCACTTTTACGCCTTGACCAAGGATAACCGCCTGTTGCATATCCAAGCCGTCCAATAGGCGTCATCTATATTGTGGGAAACCACAAGGCCGAGCATCGACTCGGCTCGATCTGCTCGGAAACAAAGCCGTGCAAGAGGGTGACCGTTTGGTCCTTTGCGCATCAAATGTTGTTGTAGGATTCCGGTTGGCCGATGATTGCCCGTGGATACACGGCATAGTATGATCCGCCACAAGGATTATACACGGCGAACCAGGCAGTATGACGTCGCATACATAGTCAAAAGGCTAACCAGCAAGAATGATCATGGTTCTATCATAAAGACGTGGACGTGCAGAGAAAGGGGGGCAGAGATGATGGGTTCCTCACAGAAGATGGCCGCTTCCCGCCAGATCCTACAACGGACGGTCAAGGTAGCGTTTGTCCTGGTACTGGTCCTGACGGGTATGGTGTTACCCGTTTTGGATGTGGGCGCCTCTGCAAGCTGGCGCGGCGAGTATTTTGCCAACATGACTTTTGACGGGGTGCCAGTGATCCGCAACGATGCCGCCGTCAACTTTGACTGGGGCCTCGGCGCGCCGGCGCCAGGGATCGGCCCCGATTACTTTTCAGTGCGCTGGACATCATCCCAGCATTTTAGCGCCGGCACCTATACTTTTTTCGTCACCGCCGACGACGGTGTGCGCCTCTGGATCAACGATCAGTTGGTCATCGACCGCTGGCAAACTCATGTGCCCGGCATTCACAGCGCCAGCAGATACCTGAGCACCGGCTTTCATCGTCTGCGCGTTGAATACTTTGAATACACCGGCCAGGCGAGCATCCGGCTCTGGTGGCAACAGGCTGCCACCCCACCGCCAGCCGATGCATGGCGCGGCGAGTACTATAACAACACCGAGCTGAATGGCACCCTGGCTTTGGTGCGCTATGATGCGCACATCAATTTCGACTGGGGCCATGGCGCGCCGGCGCCTGGCGTCAATGCCGATCACTTTTCGGTGCGTTGGACCCGCAACGTGCATCTGCCCACCAGCGGGCACTATACCTTTTACGCCACGGTGGACGATGGTGTGCGCGTCTGGGTGGGCAACACTCTGGTCATCGATCGCTGGTATCCTCAATCACGCACCACCCACACCGGCACCGTGTACCTCGCGGCGGGTACGTATCCGGTGCGCGTCGAGTATTTCGAACAGACCGGCACAGCCGTCTGCATCGTGACCTGGGCACCCACCGCCCCCGCACCCGCACCGGCTCCTCTGGAGATCATCGTCGATGATCGCGATCCGCAATTCATCTGGGGTGGACCGGCGAGCGGTTGGTTCGGTCGCAACACCGGCTTTCGCAATCACCTATACTGGACCTGGAATAGCCGCACCCAGCTCACCAACTGGGGCAAGTGGTTCCCCTATGTGCCCACGCCGGGGCAGTGGGAGGTCCAGGTCTATGTCGCCAGCCGGTACTTTGGCACCAAGAGCGCCACATACCGCATCCACCATGCAGGCACGTATCACGACCGGGTGGTAAACCAGAACATCTACTATGGGCAGTGGGTCAGCCTGGGCACCTACTATTTTGCCGGTGGCGCCAACGAGTATGTGCTTCTAGGAGACAACACTGGCGAGGCCACTGGAACGCGCTACGTCGGCTTTGACGCGATGAAATTCATCTATCGTGGCGCCGGGCCGGCCCCAGGGCCCACTCCGACGCCTCCGCCAACACCTGGCTGCTCCATTACGCCGGTATTGGGTTTCGGCCGCGTCTATAACACCCATGCCAGCGTACGCAACAAGATCGGTTGCGCCACCGAGCCGGAAAAGGGCGTCTGGATGGCCGAAGAGTTCTTCCAGGGTGGGAGCATGTACTGGCGTCAGGATATGGAACGCATCTATGTGCTCTATCGCAATGGCACATGGACCTCGTTCCCTAACACGTGGACTGTGGGCATGCCCGAGTTCGACCCGTCTATCATTGCGCCGCCCGGGTACTATCAGCCCATACGCGGCTTTGGCAAGGTATGGCGTGAGCAAGGCGCGGTGCGCAACAGTCTAGGCTGGGCTACCACTCAGGAACGAGGATTCTTTGGCTCGGTGCAGCCCTTTACCGGCGGCACCATGCTGTGGAGCAATGTACGAGGCGTCTTGGTGCTCTATAATGACGGACGCTGGGCACGATTTGAATGATCGCCGTCCTCGCTCGCCAAACCAGAACACCGCCCTTTTGGGCGGTGTTCTGGCGTCTGGGGCATGATCAGGATGTCGCCGAGAACAGATCCAGCTCTGCGGTGAGATCATAGTTGTAGCGGTAGTCGACGTGAATCTGTGGCCCATAGGCCAGAATGGGCACCGCTGCTTCGTGGCGCGAGCCGTGAGAACGTAGCTGCACCGGGACGCGCACCGTGTCGAATGTGCCCAAGACGGTGTCAGCGTCGGCCAAGACCAGCAGGTCGCCGATGCGTTGGGCCATGAGCTGAAAGCGCGCGGCGGCATCCTCGCGAGTATGAACCTCCTCCACCCCAGGGATGGCGCGCAGCAGAGCCATCGCATCGTCAATAGCCTCTGGCTCTGACAGGTGCACATACGCCGCGCCGCCCAGATTCCCGTGGTGCGCCACATAGCGATCCTTGATGATCGGTATGGCGCGGGCAGAGATACCACCTGTCAGCAACGCCTTTTCCAGATCAACGCCCCACGATTTCGCCGCCATCCCATGATCCGCCGTCAGCAAGAGCTGGCGCTGCGGCCACGTCTCAGCGATGCGCCCCAGGGCGCTATCGAGGCCGCGAATGTGCGCCTGCGACGCCGGCGTCTCGGGGGCGTGGTGATGCATCATGCCGTCGGTGGTGGCACAATAGACGAGGTCGGGATCGCGCTCGCGCAGAACCCAGATCAACGCATCGAGCAGCCAGAGGTTGAGGTCAGGAGCATAGATATCGGGGGGCGGGCCGAGAACAGCCACGGCAGAGGCGTCTGGCGCCTCGGCGCACAGCGTATAGTCAGCGCCACGGCCTACCATATCCAGGAGCTTTTGCTTGGCAGTGAGCACGGCGGTGGAGCGGCCCAATGTCCCAGCACGCTCCAGGATCGTCGGTGCACACAGAAACTCGGCCGACTCCATATAGGTCTCTTGGCCGGTGCGCGGATCGAGGAGATAGTTGGCGGTGATGCCATGCACGCTAGGCGGCGCGCCGGTGATCAACGAAACATTATTGACATTGGTCACCGTCGGGACCACCGCCTGGCCAACGGTATAGAAGCCGGGCCGGCCCAAACGCCCAGCGGCCATGTCGTCGATGGCCGGCGTGGGCGTCGCCTC
>SKLG01000267.1 GCA_007123335.1 Anaerolineae bacterium
ATCTCGAACCCGGTCGTCAAGACCTCCAGCGCCGATGGTACTGCCCTGGTAACGGGGTGGGAGAGTAGGTCACTGCCAAGAGAACTCGTTCTCTCAGGACCTCTCTCTTTTTTTGTGCCTCAGCGCTGTCCCAGCGCCAGAGGTACGCCACATGCTCCATAGGAGGGGGCCATGCTCACCCGTTCCCAAGTTCGCCAGGCTCAACAGCGCGCCGCCCGGCGCATCCGCGAGGCTGGCATCGCCATCCGCCCCGACGAGGCTAAAGCCATCGAAGTGGCCGACCTCGGCCTCGGCGAGCTAGGCATCACCGGCTTGCAGATCCTGACCGTCGTCGCTACCCAACACTATGCCGCCAAGGTCATCGTCTTGGAGCCGGGCCAGCTCTGCCCACAACATCGCCATCCACGCTTGGGCGATTATCCCGGCAAAGAGGAGACGATCCGCTGCCAGTGGGGCACGCTGATCCTGGGCATGCCCGGCGAGCCGACTACCCCCACCGCTTCCATCCCTGAACATCGCGATGCTTATTATACCGTGCGTCATGAGGTGCTCTTGCATCCGGGCGAGCAGTACACCTTTTCGCCGAACACCTGGCATTGGTTCCAGGCCGGGCCCGAGGGCGCCGTGATCTGGAGCTTTTCGTCCCAGGCATTTGACGTCCAGGACGAATTCTCCGATCCGGGCATCCAGCGCGTAACCGAGGTTGTGGACGATTAGCCAGACGCGCGTCTCCATTCTTAAAGGGGCGGCGAGCCGATATCGATGGCTCGCCGCCCCTTCTACATGTGTTTCGCATCTAGTCTGCGCGGTGGTATAATCTGCCCTTGGTGTGAATCTCGTTGCGCGGCTCAAGGCTGCGTAATCTCAGGATAGAAAGGATAGAGAAATGCCCGACTTGAGGACGATTCGTGATGCGCTGGACGAGGTTATGGATCCCGAGCTGCATCGCAGCATCGTCGATCTGGATATGGTGCACGACCTCGAATATGAAGACGGCACGGTGCGTTTCACCTTGGCGCTCACCACCATCGCCTGCCCGATGCGCCAGCAGATGCAAGATGACGCTCGCGAGCGTCTGGTGGCACTGGATGGTGTTGACGAGGTGGAGATCGAGTGTCGGGAGATGACCGACGCCGAAAAGCAGGCGGTGTTTGGCCAGGGCCAACAGCGTGTGGGTTCTGCGACCGCCTATAACGACATCAAGCATGTCATCGCCGTTATGAGCGGCAAGGGCGGCGTGGGCAAGTCGACGGTAGCGGCGATGTTGGCCGTGGAGCTCCATCGCAAGGGGCACAGCGTAGGTGTGCTCGATGCCGATATCACCGGCCCCAGCATCCCCAAGATGCTCATTCAGGATGAGCAGGCGCGACCCATGGGCAGCCCCATGGGCATCCTGCCGGTCGAGTCGAAAAGCGGCATCAAGGTGATGTCGATCAACCTGCTGCTGGCCGATCCCAACCAGGCGGTCATCTGGCGTGGCCCGCTGATCAGCGGCGCCATCCAACAGTTCTATGGCGATGTGGTCTGGGGCGAGCTGGACTATTTGATCGTCGACCTGCCGCCCGGCACGTCGGATGCCTCCCTGACGGTGATGCAGTCGATCCCCCTCAACGGCATCGTCCTGGTGACCACGCCGCAGACGCTGGCCGCCATGGTGGTGCGCAAGGCGTCGTCGATGGCCGAACAACTGGAGATCCCCATCGTCGGCGTCATCGAGAACATGAGCTATGTCGAGTGCCCCGATTGCGGCAAGCAGATCGAGCTCTTTGGCCCCAGCAACGCCGCCGAGTTGGCCAGCGCCATGGGCGCGCCGGTGTTGGGCCGTCTGCCCATTCGCCCTGATTTGGCCGTGTTGGCCGATAGTGGGCGGATCGAGGAGGCTGATATGGAAGGATTCGACACCATCGTCGAGCGTCTGCTAGCGGTGTTGCCGGAGTCGGCCAGCACGCCGCCGTTGGCGCGCTGATTCGACCCCAAAGTGCCGGGCACCTTCCGAGGTGTCCGGCACTTGTCTACAGGAGGCAAGGATGGAGATCCGCGACTATGTTCGGGAGCGCGACCGCGATGCGGTGTTTCGCATCTGGCGCGAGGTGGGCTGGTACAAGGAGGGGCGCGATGAGATCATCGATCTGTTCATCGACGCCGGCCGCGCCCTCGTCGCCGAGATCGAGGGCGCGGCCGAGTGCCTGACGCTCAGCGCGCCGGGCACGCTCCGCTACCTCGACGAGACGCTGCCCCTCAGTGCCGTGACTTCGGTTATTACCAGCCTGGTGGCGCGCCGCCAGGGTCTGGCCCGCCGCGTTACTGCCCGATTGCTGGCCCGCGACGCTCTGAAGGGCGCCGCCGTGGCCGGCTTGGGCATCTTTGATCAGGGCTTTTACAACCAGCTCGGCTTTGGCAACGGCAGCTATACGCTTGGGTTTGCCTTTGACCCCGCCCAGATTCAGGTTCCTGGTGGCCATCGCGTGCCGCGCCGCCTGGGCCATGACGACTGGGAAGCGGTGCATCGCAGCCGCATGGCTCGCGTGCCGGCCCACGGTCAGGTCACGCTAACCCCTCCCATCATCACCCGCGCCGACATGGGCTGGGGTGATACCTCCTTTGGCCTGGGTTACATGGACGGGCCGAACGGCGAGCTATCGCACCACATCTGGATAGGCACCGATGCCATCGAACATGGCCCCTACAATATCAACTGGATCTCTTATCATACCCGGGAGCAGTTTCGGGAGCTGCTTTCGCTGCTGGGCAGTTTGGGGGACCAGGTGCGGCTGGTGCGCATGGACGAGCCGGCCGGCATCCAACTCCAGGATCTGTTGCGACAGCCTTTTCGGCAGTATGCGATTACCGAGGGCGCCAGACACCCTGCCAGAGCCCGGGCCTTGGCCTGGTGGCAGATGCGCATCCTGAATCTCAACACCTGCCTGGCCAGTACCCATCTATCGGGCGAGCCGGTGCGCTTTTGCCTCGAATTGGAGGACCCAGTCAGCCGCTTTCTCGACGCGGACGAGGGCTGGTCAGGCATCGCCGGTGAGTATGTGGTGACGCTGGGGGAAGAGTCTTCCGCACGGCCTGGATGGGATGCAGGCTTGCCCACGCTGCGCGCCACGGTCAACGCCCTTACCCGCATGTGGCTGGGCGTGCGCCCGGCCAGCGGGCTGGCCATCACCGACCAGCTCGACGGCCCGGCCGATCTGCTGGCGCGGTTGGATCGCTTGATACGGCTGCCTGTGCCTTGCCCCGACTGGGATTACTGACCTCCGTGTTCCCGTCATCTTGTTCGCGGATCTCCAGACGTTTTTGGGTCTCGATAAAGGGAGCGTCTTCCGAGATTACCAGGAGACGATCCTCTGGCCGCACGATGGTGCCGCCATTGGGGATAATGAACCTGTCCTCGCGCCCAATGAGCACGACGAGGAACGTTTTGGGGAGGTGCAGCGCCATAATGCTCTTGCCAATTGCTGGAGAGCCGGGAGGGATGATAATCTCCCGAAGAGATCCCTGAAGACCCCGAACGGGGTTATACTCCAAGGGGTACTCCAATGTCGGGGCGAGGGGAGCGTCGACCCCAAGCTTTGCAGCCACAGCAGGTATGGTCGTGCCCTGAAGCAGGGTTGATATTAACACCACAAAGAACACAACATTAAAGATAAAGCCCGATATAGGAATCCCCGCCAACATCGGGAATGTTGCCAGAATAATAGGCACAGCACCTCGAAGCCCTACCCAGGAAATCAAGGTTTTCTCTTTTATGGAAAATTTAAAGGGAATAAGGGAGATAAAGACGCTCAATGGGCGGGCGATGAATATGAGCACCAAGGCCGCTTTAAAACCATCATAGGCAACTTGGGGCAATTGAGAGGGAAAGACAAAAAGCCCCAGGACGGTGAACATGGTGATCTGCATGAGCCAGGCTAACCCACTGTGAAAGCGCAACAAGCTGCGGCGATGGATAAACTCTTGATTGCCGGCAGCAATGCCGGCCAAGTAGACGGCGAGAAATCCGTTTCCGCCCATCAAGCTCGCAAGGCCGTAGCACAATAAAACCAACGCCAGCGTGAGCACAGGATATAGCCCCTCGTACTCGAGCTTGATGCGGGTCACGACGGCGGGGATGGCCTTCCCCATGGCATATCCGACGCCTGCCCCGACAATCATCTGCATCAGAAAACGAATGAACAGGCCACCAATGGGGATATCCGGCTGGGTCATGAGCATGAGAACGCTGGTCGTCAGAAATACAGCCATGGGGTCGTTGCTGCCCGATTCCAGCTCCAGCAGAGGCCTGAGTTTTCCCTTCAGGCTGATGCTCTTGGAACGGAGCACAGAGAACACGGCCGCCGCATCGGTAGATGAGATGATGCATCCTAGAAGAAGGGCTTCCAGAAAAGAGAGGTCAAAGACAAGATATATTAAACCACCAAATATCATGGCGGTGATGAAAACACCGAGCGTGGCCAGGAGCCACCCTTCTTTGAGGACGGGGCGGACATCTCCCCATTGGGTGTCGAGTCCGCCGGCAAAGAGGATCAGAGCGAGGGCGACAATACCGAGAGACTGGGCCAGAAAGGCGTCAGCAAAATAGATCCCGCCGATCCCGTCAGAGCCTGCGAGCATTCCCAGCAGAAGAAATAGCA
>SKLG01000590.1 GCA_007123335.1 Anaerolineae bacterium
CATGGAAACCATTGACCTGATACGCGCCCTGTCCCAGGCCAGCGGTGTAACCGGCTATGAACATGAGGCGCAGCAAATCGTGCGCGATGCGTTCGAGCCCGTCGCCGATACGCTGCGAAGCGATGCCCTGGGCAATCTCATCGCCCTGAAGCGAGGACGCGGACCGGACGACGGCCAGCGCCGATCGATCCTTCTTGCCGCCCACACCGACGAGATCGGGCTGATGGTCACCGGCACGGAAAAGGGCTTTATCCGCTTCACCCGCGTCGGCGGTGTGGATACGCGCACCATCCTGGGCCAGGAGGTGGTCGTCCACGGGCGTCGGCCCTTGCCGGGGATCATCGCCAGCCGTCCGCCCCACGTCCTATCGCCCGAGGAGCGCAACAAGGCGATCACCTTGGACAAGCTGTTCATCGACGTGGGCCTCACCGAGGAGCGGCTAAAGGAGGTGGTGCAGGTCGGCGACATCATCACCATGCGTCGCGACCTGGTGGAGCTGGCCAACGGCTATGTGGCCGGCAAGGCCATGGACGATCGCGCCGGCGTGGTCTCGCTGGCGGTGTGCCTGCGTCACCTGCAAGGCCTGGCCCACGACTGGGACGTCTATGCCGTGGCCACCACCCAGGAAGAAGTGGGCCTCAAGGGGGCCACCGTGGCCGCCTATGGCGTGGCGCCTGACATTGGCGTGGCCATCGATGTGGGCTTTGGCAAGCAAAAGGGCGTCGACGAGGACGACAGCATCGACATGGACGGCGGCCCCGCCATCCTCGTGGGTCCCAACGCCCACCCGCTGATGCACAAGCGCCTGGCCGACGCGGCGCGCCAATACGAGATCAAACACCAGTTCGAGTATGCCACCGGCGCCAGCGGCACCGACGCCTGGGCCATCCAGGTCTCGCGCCAGGGCATACCCACCGGCCTGCTGTCGATCCCGCTGCGTTATATGCATACCACCGTCGAGACGCTATGCCTGCGCGACGTGGAACGAACCGGCCGTTTGCTGGCCTTTTTCATCGCCGGGCTCGACGAGGCCTTTGCCGTCGGGCTGGGCTTGTAGAGAGGAGGCGTGGCAGTGCTGTTAAAAGAGCTATCGGAAGCACGTGGCGTATCGGGCGCCGAGGACGCGGTGCGCGACCTGATCCTGGATGCGGTGCGCGACCTCATCGATGAACATCGCGTCGATGCGCTGGGCAACTTGATCTGCATCAAGCATGGAAGCAACCGCGACGATCCCAACCAGGACCCCAAGAAGGTCATGATCGCGGCGCACATGGACGAAGTCGGCTTTATGGTCACCAGGATCAACAAGGACGGCAGTCTGCGCATCGAGACGGTCGGCGGCCTGGATGATCGCATCCTGCTCTCCAAGGTGGTCCTCGTCGGCGAGGACGCTGGCGACGGGCCCGTCGCGGGCGTCATCGGCTTCAAGCCGATTCACCTCATCCCTCGCGACCAGCGCGGCACCGTGCCCAAGATCAAAGATCTGGCCGTGGATATCGGTGCATCGGACCAGGCCGACGCCGAAAAGCGCGTCAAGTGCGGCGACTATGTCTCCTTTCAGGTCGACTATGAGGTCCTGGACGAGGGTGGCCTGCGCACCGTCAAGGGCAAGGCGTTCGACGACCGCGTCGGCTGCGCCATATTGATCGAGATCCTGCGCCAGCGCTATGCCTTTGACCTGTATGCCGTGTTCACCACTCAGGAAGAGGTCGGCTTGCGCGGAGCGCGGGTGGCCGCGTATGCGGTGGATCCCGATGTGGCTTTTGCGCTGGAGGGCACCATCTGCGATGACCTGCCCAGCGACGAGGACCAGAGCCCGGTGACCGAGGTTGGCAAGGGGCCAGCCATTACCCTGATGGACGCGAGCTTTATCGCCGATCGGCGGCTGGTGCGGCTACTGACCGAGACCGCCGAGGCCAAAGGCTTACCCTATCAATTCAAGCGGGCCGTCGCCGGCGGCACCGACTCGGGCGCCATTCACCTGGCCCGCGAGGGCGTGCCCTCGGTGACCGTTGCCGTCCCTTGCCGCTATATTCATGCCCCGGTGAGCTTGTTGAGCCTTGCAGATGCTGAGCATACCGTGCAGCTCATGGTCGCGGCGCTGCAAAAGTTAGAGGAGGGATTATCTTCATGAAAGAGCTCATTCAGAGCCTGGTCGAGACCGTTGGACCATCGGGCCATGAAGGCAGGGTGCGCAATTTGCTCGAAGCACGCATCGGTGACGCCGCCGAGATGCGCGTCGACAGGATGGGCAATCTCATCGCCCTCAGGCGGCGGACCACCGAGGAAAAAGGCGACAAGATCATGATCGCCGCGCACATGGACGAGATTGGCCTGATCGTCACCCACGTCGATGAAAAGGGCTTTTTGCGGTTCGGGCGCATCGGCGGCGTGATGCCCGCGACCCTTATCGGCAGCCGGGTGCGCTTTGTCAACGAGGCCGGGACGCCTGGCGTCATCGGCTGGGAAAAGTGGCTGCGCTCCACCGACAAGCCCGAGTGGAAAGAGTTGTTCATCGACGTCGGCGCCACGTCTCAAGAGGATTCGCCGGTGAACGTGGGCGATGTGGCCGTCTTTGATCGCCCCTTTGAGACGCTGGGGCAGCGATTGGTGTCCAAGGCAATGGACGACCGCATCGGCTGCGCCGTGGCGCTGCAAACGCTGCTAGAGATGGAGGACTCGCCCAACGACGTCTATTTCGTCTTTACCGTGCAGGAAGAGGTGGGCACGAGGGGCGCCACCGTCTCGGCGTTCGGCATCGAGCCCGACGCCGCGATAGCGGTGGACGTCACCGACACCGGCGACACCCCGGAATCGCAGCCCTTCCCCATCGCTCTGGGCAAAGGGCCGGCGGTCAAGATCATGGACAGCGGGATGTTGGCCCATCCGGCGATCAAGGACTGGATGATCCAGACTGCTGAGGAGTTGGGCATCCCCTATCAGCGTGAGGTGTTGGAGCGAGGCTCCACTGACGCCCGCGCCATCCAACTGAGCCGCTCCGGCGTGCCTTCGGGCTGTCTCTCGATCCCCTGCCGCTACATCCACACGCCGTCAGAGGTCGTCGATCTGGAGGACGTGACCCACTCGGTCGCGCTGCTCAAGGCCCTGGTCTCGGAGCCGATGGTCATCTGAGGCGCGTTCTATCTTTCTGCGAGGGTCTGGCCGGACCCTCGCAGGGCGTGGGCCGAGATCGCCCACGCCGATCATCCCTCCAGCGCCTCTCGCCAGGCCGATAGCAACGCCGGCAGATCGGGGAAGAGGATGTCGGGTTTGAGTTCCGACGCCTCGACTTCGTCGGGCGTCGAGATGCCGGTGAGCACCATGATGGTGGCGATGCCGGCCCGCTTGCCTCCCAGGATATCGGTGTCCAGACGGTCGCCCAGCAGCGCGGTATCCTCGGCGTCGGCCCCCAGCATATGCAACGACTGCTCAAGGATGATCGTCTCCGGCTTGCCCACAATGATGGGATCCACATCGGTGGCGGCGCTGATGGCGGCCAACAGCGCCCCTGCGCCGGGGATCAGGTCGTTCTCCAGGGGATAGGTCTTGTCGGGGTTGGTGCCGATAAAGGTGGCGCCATCGCGAATGGCCAGCGTCGCCGTGCGTAGCTTGTCGAAATTGATCCCCTTGTCCCAGCCACAGACGACATAATCGGCATCGCGGCCCGTGAGGTGAAAGCCGCGCTTTTCCAGCTCGGCGATCAGCGGCGCCTCGCCGACGACGAATACGCCGGCGCCGTTGGGCTCTAGCGTGCGCAGATACTCGGCGGTGGCCACCCCCGAGGTGAGGATGTGCTCGGGAGCCACATCCATGCCCATCCCTACCAGCCGCTCCGTGAACTGCACCGGAGAGAGGGTCGAGTTGTTGGTCACCAGCAGATAGCCCAGGTCGCGGGTCTGCAAAAAGCGGATCAGCTCGGCGGCGCCGTCCAAGGCCGTCTGGCCGCGATAGAGGACGCCATCCATATCGATGAGCAGGTTCTGTACGTCGGTCAGCCTCAACGTCATAGCACGCTTCCTATCATCCGAGATGTCGAACATAGCCAAGAGGACTTTACAAGCGCTGCCACAAGGCAGCGGCAAGCTCGCGCGAGCGGGCGACGATGCGCTCCGTATCGAGGGTGCGGATGGCGCCTTTGCGCATCACCACGCGGCCATGGACGATCACCGTATCCACGCGGCCGCTATCGGGCAAGGACAACAGGTGGAAGCCGAGGTTCTCGGCAGAGATCTCGGTGGGGCCAGGATAATCTACCACGATGACGTCGGCCAGTGCGCCCGGGGCAAGCTTGCCCAAAGGCGCGCCCAGGATGGCGCTGGCCAATGCGCCGTTGGTGTGGATGCCCATATCCAGCACATCTTGAATGCTCAAGCCCTTGGCCAGCACGCCATCGCGACGCGACGCGAGCAGGCTGTGGCCATCCAATGCCTGACCATAGAGCAAATAGAGCGCCGCCATCTCGCAGGGCATGTTGGTGGTGGGGCCATAGTTGCCCAGAGTCAGGCGAAGCTGGTGATCGCGATAGGTCAGCAGCGGCTCGGGACTGCGCGGCCGCTCCAGGCTGACCCGGGCGTTGGCCACCATCCAGATGCGCGCCTCGCGCAACAGCTCCATCTCGGCGTGGGTCAGGTCC
>SKLG01000486.1 GCA_007123335.1 Anaerolineae bacterium
GAGCGGCCAGCAGCGCCTCCTCGACCTCGTCCTCGGCGGATTGGCCGGGGAAGACGATGGTCGGGTAGCCCAGCGGGCGATAGTTCTTTTTCAGCGCCAGGCGTCGCAGCGTGGTCTGGTCCTTGAGCGTCTTGGCCCAGCCGTCGGCGCCCGGATCGAGGACCATGTCCTCCACGCCGGCGTCCTGGATCTTGGCAGTGAGGGCGGCCAGGTTCTCAAGGCCGTCGTCGGTGCGCACGGCCAGGGCGGCGCCATATTGCTTGGCCAGGGCGGCCATGGCCTCCCAGTTCTCCTCGGTGGCGCCATAGATCAAGGGCTTAAGGCCGCCCGCCGCCTTGAGGCCTTCCTCGATGGCCGCGGCATCCTCGCTGATGAGGATGAGGGGCAGGCCGGCCTCTGCCGCAAGTTTGACCCGCGCGCCAAAGGTGGCGGCATCGCCCGAAGCGTTCTCGATGGCCACGCCATCGGCGTTGAGCTCGATGCCCACCCGCTCGACCTGGTAATCGGCCACCTGCTGAACTTGAGCGGAGAACTCGTCCTCGCTCAGGGCGTCGCTGAGCCGATAAAAGAGGCCCGGCTCGTGGAGGAAGGTCTTTTCGTGGCGATAGAGCACCGTCTCGTTGCCCACCTCAACGATGCGCTCGTCGCTGCCTACCTTTACCAGGCGGATGGGCGGCGCCGAGGCGGTGTCGAGTTCGGCCTTGGCCTCGTCCGAGACGTAGGGGCAATCGGAGAGCTCCACCTGGCGGGCGGCCAGCTTCATGGCAAAGGCCAGACAGGTGGGGAACCCGCACTCTTTGCAGTTGGTGCGGGGTAGCAGTTTATAGATCTGTAGTCCACTGAGTCCCATACTTTGTACTCCTCCTATATCCTCTAGGTGCCGGGCACCTTCTGAGGTGCCCGGCACCTAGCATAGCTACGACACACCCATCAGCTTGTCGATGACGCTCTTCATGCGGCCCACGGCGTCGGGATGGCGCAGGACGAGCATGTTGGCGCCCGACTCGATCAGCGTCGTGGCGGTCATGGTCTCCCACATGTAGGCGCGCTTGGCCCAATCGCCCCAGGCATCGGGGATGCCCTCGTTGACGCGGGTCTCTTTGGCGCGCCAGGCCTCATAGCCCACGGTGACGATCATCGGCTGCTGGGTCATGCCGTCGCCGGTGAGGGCGGCCAGCTTGAGGCGCTCCATGACCGAGTAGGTGTACTCGAGGCCATAGCCCAACGCGCCGGTGGTCGGGTCCATGAGGATGCGCTCCAGGGGCAGGCGCATGTCGCTGATGAGGATGTTGAGCTGCTTGGCCAGGTTCACGTCGATGGGCGAGCGGGCGATGACGAGCTGGTTGTGGGCCAGGGCGGCGGCGACGATGGTGCGATAGTTCTTGTCCTCGCAATTGCCCAGCGCCACGCGCTCGCCGGCGGCCTCTTCGGCGGCGGCCACCAGCACCTCATTGTCCTTCTCTACCGTGCCGGGGCCATAGATGACCAGCGGCAAGGTCGTCGCCTCCAACACGGCGCGAACCGTCTTCTTAGCCTCGGCGGCGCCGGTGTTGCCCGCTTCGGGGTGGGCGCTATTGAGGGAGAGGGCGATGAACTGCGCGCCGACCTCCTCGGCCTTGGCGGCCCACTCGGCCACGTCTGTGACGACATCGCCCCAGGCCTCGAGCAGCACGGGCGACCAGTCGTCGGGTTTGTCATCGGTGATTTCGACGCCCACCGCCGGCGCGTGAGGAATCTCGCCCTCCATGTCCATAAAGGGCAGGGTGCTCTCGCCGCCCACGGTGAGCGCCGAGCCACGGGTGCCGCCGTCGGCCGCTGTGGCGCCGAGGGTCACCTCGCGGATCTTGCCGGTCCAGGTTTCGGTGATGGATGGAACGGATGTAGCCATATAACGCATCTCCTTGATCATCCAGGTGCCGGGCACCTCAGAAGGTGCCCGGCACCTAAAACCTTAAAAGATCGGGTCCATCATCAGGGCGGGGTGCCCGTGCTCCTCCAGGTAGACCAAGAGCTCGTCCACGGTGGTAACGGTGTCGCCGTCGGCGATCTTGTCCAGCAGGTCGGGGTCGCCCTCGCGCTCGGCCACGGCCTCTAGCTCCTCGCGCATCTGCTCCTTGATGTTCTTGGAGAGCCAGACGACGCGCTTGAACCCGCCATCGGCCGAGATGAACTTGTTGCTGAGCAAATAGTACTTGCCCACGCCCATCATGCCCGGGCTCTGCAACCCACCGCCGGCGATGCCCGCCAGGGTGGAGAAGGTCATGCCCGCCGGGGTCATGCTCGGATCCTCGCGAGAGACGACCATGATGCCGTTGGCCTCGGGCACGACGATGGCGATGGCCTCAAAGCAGCCACAGGCGGTCATGGGGTCTTCCATGATCGAGTACATGGCCACGCGCTCGATGGCCTGGTTCGAGTGCTGATAGACGAACCGGTTGGCGCCCTCGTACACGCCCAGCCGCTGGTCAAGGTTGACTCCCTTGGCGATGGGCTGGTTGGGGCCGGTGGGATTGATCTGGTGCGAGGCCTTGCAGTCCAGCCAGTTGTAGGCGCCGCACAGCCCCAGGCGCTCGGGCGAGATGACGCACACATGGTTGGGCGCAAAGCTCTGGCACAGGGTACAGGAGTAGAACTCTTCTACCGACTCGTCGACCATGTCGGCCAGGCGCACGTTGCGCTCCTGATAGGCCTCGCGGGCCTTTTCCAGCCATTCCTGGAACTGGTCGGGGTCGGTGTAGATGGTGACCTGCACCTTGTCCACGATGGAGCCAAACTCGGAATGGAAGCGGGCGTAGAGGATATCGCCAAAGTGGCGCAGATCAAAGCCCTTTTCCGTCGCGCTCTTGTTGAGCCGGATCCAGGTGATGTCGCGCTGGCCGATGTGCTGGACGCCAGAGGCGCCGTTGATGAAATAGTGAATCTGGCGCTCGAGCACCGGCTCGAAATCCTCTTGCATCTGCCGGCCGGCTACCTCGACGACAATGCCCATGTTCATGGCGCCGCCCTCGGGCACCTCGCTGAAATCGGGGCCGACGACCTCGATCTTGCCGTCCTCGACATCGTCCATGTCGGCGGTGTGCAGATACTCGAACGCCTGGGAGGCGCGCCCGCCAAACTCGACGCGCATGTCGGCGCGACGCACCCGCTCGCCCTCAAAGGCCGAGCCGTAGGGCACCGGGATGGGCACCTCGGTGATCTTGACCTTGACACCGCGCACCTCCATGCAGCGCTGCACCAGCCGCTGCGCCTTTTCGGTGTCGTTCTCACCGGGGATGTCATCAAAGGGCAGGCTGATGACATGCTCGTAGGAGGTGATGCCGGTGGGCAGGATCTCGGGGATCACCGTATCGGCGATCACCGGGAAGCCATAGTTGATGGCGCCGGCGGCGGTGGCGTATTTCAGATCGTCCACCTCGCCCAGGGCCAACGCAAAGGCGAACACGCGGGCCTTGTTGTAGAGCAGGATGTCGCGGGTCTGGCCACCCTTCATGCCGCCAAAGGTCAGCGCCGAGCGGGTGGCAAAGCCCAGGGCATAGATGATCGAGAGGGTGTCGGTGCCAAAGGGCACGATGTAGGTATCGTAGCCCATCTCGACGCCCTCTTCCTGGAGCTGGTGGATGATGCTGCGCCCATTGACGTTGCCGGCCAAAAAGACGAGGATGCTGCGCCGCTGAAGCTCGCGCACGATCGAGACGGCGGCCTCGTTGCTCTTGGCCGCGCCGATGATGGCGGCAAAGCCAGGCATGCGCCCGTCGACGAGCTGGATGCCCCAGGCGCGGAGCTGGATGTCGTCGATGGGGCCATTGGCAAAGCCGCCGCCCTCGCCGTTGCCGTCGGGGCTGGTAAAGCTGGTGCCGGTGAGCTGCAAGCCAGGGACCTCATCGGGCTGCTCACCACGGGCAAAGCGGATGGCCTGGATGGCCTCCTCGGCAAAGAGGGTGGCCACGCCCGAGTCCAACGTCTCACCCAGGTAGGGGAGCCAGAGCTGATTGCCGGGCAAGGGATGGAGCATCTTTTTGCATTCCTCGATCACCGGCTGGAGGTCGCCCAACGTGCTGACCTCGCGCCCGGTAAAGCCGAGGATCACCGGCAAAAAGTAGGCGGTGTTGGTAAAGGCCACCGGAGTATCGGCGCCCAGATCGCGGATGGCCGATTGGAGCATCTGATCGGCCTCCTGGACAATAAGGTTAGCGCCGCGAATGGCGCGTGTGGCTATGTATCGAGACATGGTTTACAACTCCTACGATTCAGCTGCTGGGGTCGCCGTATACAGTCCGACGGCCTGCTCTTGGCCAAGCTGCTTTTGCAATTCTTCGATGAGCCGGTCACCGCTCTCGCCAAAGCGCATCGGATCGTACTCGGCCAGACCGCCCTCTTCGCGCTTGCTATCGATGTGCTTGAAGGCCAACTCCAGCAATTTATCAATATCCGGTTCCCAAACGATCCCGCCGCCGACCTTTTCCATCCAGCCGTTGGAGATGATGTCGACGACCTCGGGGCTGCCGCCGACGGGGTTGTGCACGCCAAAGAGCACATAGGCGCCCGACGCCGCGCAGTAGGTGCCGATGGCGACCGCCTTCTCGGACATGTACTCGGGGCAGATGCCCACGGCGGGCAGGTCCGC
>SKLG01000151.1 GCA_007123335.1 Anaerolineae bacterium
AAAATGGGCCACTTTCGCTTACCAGCAGCAGACGCTCCGAAAAGTCCCCTTTTCGCATCGGCTATGGCCTCACCTAATTCTTCCTTATCCTCCGCCTCAAGATTTTTGGGGTCGAATCTGCTTTCAAGCAATTTGTTAAGATATGACACGCGGTTGGATATTAGCGTCTGCGGTATGATCACCAGCGCTGACACTACCGAGGCTACAGCAGTGATTATTGCTACCATTACAAGGCCATCCATACTTAACCTCCCAAAGACCATCATGGCCATAGCGATCGGATCTACAATAGGGCAGTAACGAGTGACTCGCTATCTCAGTCCGAATGGCAGGCCCATTTCATGCTTACAACACGACGAACGCCATACGGCCCCCTTGTATGGGCTGCACACGCCCTTCGGCTCCCTACCTATGCCCCCTTCGCCGTCGAGGCCATCCTCTCATACTCCTCCAACACCACCCGCTTCGTCCGATACTCCCCATACGCCGCCTCACCCTGCCGCCTGACGACGGAGATGCCAACCCCGAGGGGCTTGCCCGCGCCGGTGCCGGTGGCTACGACGACCTTGTGTCCGTCGGCGATGGCGCGGACCACCGGGCTGGCAAGGTGCTGCAGAAGGTGCACATAACCGGGATGAATAGTTTGGGCGTGGGAGAGGGCAGTAAAGAGGTTCATCAGCTTCCTTCCTCGCCTTTGTGCAGGATCTCACGTGCGCGATCCAGGCGTTCCGTTAGCTGGGGCAGACTCCCAGGATGCCTGGCGATCACGGATCGCGCCGGATGCATCACAGAGTTGCGCAGATCGTTGAGGCCGCTGAAGGATTTATCGGCTTGATTGCGTGATGGCAAACCCAGTTGCGCACGACAGTCGACGCATTTGGCGATGTGGTTGATGAGATCGGAAAGGTTGAGATACTCCACAGGGTCGACTTCCATGTCGGATGCCACGGCGTCCTGTATGAGCGCTTTCACGTCACCGCGCCGTCCCTCGCCAAGCTCGGCCAGCATGTCGTCCGGACTCACAAGACAGGATCGTGCGATCTCGGCAAGTCGCATCTCCAGGCTGCCTATGATATTGTAGAAATAGGCCCTGGCGGGGAGTTTGTTCATGTCCGCTGGCGCCACCAATCCGACGATCTCTTGCGCGTGGAGCACGAACAGGACGGGAGGGGCCAGGGTGGCCAGCGAGCGCAATACATCCAGCATCTTGGCATCGCTGGATATCAGCCATCGGGTGGTCAACGGCTCTGTATGCCCGGTCAAGGTGTTCAGCACGCCGACGATCTGCCCGCCACGTTCTATGGGCAGCACGTCAAAATGCCGCTCCCTGGCCTTGGCCAATATCGCCTCCCTGTCGGCTGTGGAGGACTCTTTGTCCACAGTCAAGAGTCGCCGACGTGGCGTCATGATCGCCTCGACCGTAAAGGCCTGATCGACCAGATCCCAGGGGAACACGCGCCTGGCGACATCGTAAAGGGGTATGGGGGCTTCCGGGCCGAGGAGATGGTGATACCGATCCGGTACATCCGCGATATCGGGGATTGTGGCAACGTCGACGCGAGAAGGATGAGGTACGTCCTTATTGGGATCAAAGCAGCGGTAGCGCCCACTGTCTATCCGCCAGAGGTAGTTGTATACGGTTGCTGCTCCCTTGGGAGAGTTGGCCACGGCGTGGGTATGCGTGTACGTGGTGACGCCTGGACGCGTATCGCCAAACTCTGACCGTACCAGGTCGAGAATCTCGTGGGTGCTGAATGTGGCTTTTCCCTGTTGCAGCAAGCGGCTGGCTATAAAGACCTCTACGTGAATCTTCATGCTATTCTCCTAAAATTAGGTTTTGTGCTACCTCTCCTTTTTCCTAAAGGTTCGACGCCAAAATCGATCCTTCCTATGCGTTTATTTCTGCTCATCCCGATACCGGTCGAGGATCATCGAGCGCATGTAGCTCCCTTTGGACGAGGCTTGGTCCAGTCCATCAACCACCTCGGGCGGTACGTCGTGGTATCGCCAGACGCCGTTGCGGTTGAACGCCACCTCCAAGACCCGGGTCTCCGGATCATAGCCGTAGGCGCTGATCATGCTGGATTGAACGCCGCGCCAGACCATGCCACCTTGATGCGCGCCGTGGGCGGCGATCTCGCCCAGTAATGTGCTGGCCTGCGCGATGGTGAGCAACATGCGCGGACCTCTGCGCTTGATGCGAACGGCAAAACCTCGCCCGTGGAACAGGCCCTTGCCCTCGGGATCGGCGGGCAGGTCCATGCTCAGTGTGTCCGTATCGGCATCGTAGGCCGTGCTGCCCTCCTCCGTTGGCACCTCGCGCAATGGCGACCGGTTCCGGGCTGTGTCGGCCATGGTCGCTTTGACCTGGTGATAGTGCGCCTCAAGGCGGGCGGTGTATGCGGGGTCGCTCAAGGCAACCTCGGCCACGAGCGCCAACAGCGCTTGGGCATGCTCTCCTTGCGGATTCATGGGATCGAGGTAGGGGCCGGCGTCGGGATCCTGGCGATCAAAGCCATAGCCGATGGCAGCCAGAGGGTCTGCCTGGGGCTGTCCCTTGGCCAAGATGTGGAGCAGCACCCGGCGGCAATCGCACTGCGGATCGGTACAGTAGAATTCGACCAGAGCATACTCGTCGGTAGGCAGGCGATCATGGCGCTGCACCCGGATGACGCGCACTTCCTGCGTGCCCTGCTCGGGGTACAGCTCGTGAAAGGCAATGAAAGACATATCAACCACTCCTCAAGCGAATTTGCTGCGCTTGGTATTGAGAAAAGAGACAAGAGCCCCTCTCGCGCACCGTGCAGCTATCAGCCAGCCCTACGGCTCCGCCTCCTCCTCCACGATCCGCGCCCCAATCTGCCGGATCGTCTCCTTCACCCGGGTCTCCAGCACCGACTCGGGGATGCCCTCGCTGCTGGTTACATCCAGCTCCAGCGTGAAGGTGAGGCCGTCGTCGGCCAGTTTGCTCAGCGGGACAAAGATGCCGCGGTTCACATCGGCGATCTTGCCCGAGGCGATGCCGCCGATCACCAGGCGCACACGACGATAGTGCCGCTCGCGAGGAGCTGGTCTCTCCGATTCCCCCTCGGTATGCGGCACATGCGGTTCTGGCTCCTCAGGGGGGTGAGGCGACTCTGGCGGAGTGTCCTCCTCCCTGCTCGCCTCCTCTGCCGCCCATGTGGCCAACAACTGCTCAGATCGTCGCGCTGAGAGCAGCATCTCTTCAGATGCAAAGGTCACATCATCAAGCGTCATTGGGGCGTTGAAGCGCAGCGACGAACGTACGATCTCCCCATCGACGACGTCGGCCAGGCCCAAGGCGCCCTCTTGCACGCCGAGCTGGATGGCCCGCGCGACCACGCCCTCCTGCGAGGGCACCGGCAAGTCGGTGTTCTTGTAGAACTGGTCCAGGACCGCCGCCGACGAGACCTGGTCGTTCCCGGCCAGGAACTTGTTGACGATGAGGCGGTAGTGGAGCTGGGTGACGATCCGCCCGCGGTCCGCCGAGGTCAGCTCGCGCCAGTACCAGTGACTCATACTCTCGGCGCCGGTCGCCGGCTGGCCCAGGTCGATGGTCCGCTCCCCGGTGCGCAGCACGTGGTACATCCGCCGTACCTTGTCGGACAGGTCGCGCACGATGCCCTGCTTGCGCTGCCGGACCTCCCGCAGCTTCTCCTCGGGCAAGGGGCTCGCCCCCCCGGCCACCTCCTGCTCAATCTCCTCCAGGGCAAGGTAGGTCTTGGCCTCCTCGCGCAGACGGGCGAACCCGGCGCTATCGGCCAGGGCGAAAAAGAGCGTGTTCTGATACTCACGGAACGATTCACCCTTGCGCTCGATCCAGCGCGGAATGCGGCTGCCGTCGTCCTCCGGGCGCAAGACGACGAGCTTGAGCGCGCGGTTGTCGCCGATCTGGTCGACGTTCTCCGGCCAGACAAAGGGGGCCATCTCGCGGCCAACTTCGGCCTGAACCCAGGCCTTGAGGCGCTCTTCATACTTTTCGTTGAACAGCTCCTTCTTGTCCAGGATCATACGGTTCAGGTTGGGGATGCGCGAGAAATAGTAGGCGTCGCCGCGGGCGTTGAGGTACCAGAGGGTGTTGGACAACCGTTGCAGCACCTCGGTGACCATCGAAGGAATGGTGTCGCTGCGCAGCACGGCCAGCTTGATGTAGGGCAGGGTGATGCCGCGCTCCGAGTCGTCGGCGCTGAACGAGTGGTAGAACACCGCCGTGGCCACCCGCTGGGCCAGATGCTTCCACGAGCGGTTGGCGGCGTCCAGCGACGGGGCCTTGGCCTCGTGACCGGCGATGTCCGAGCCGAGGATGCCCTCATACTCGGGGCCGATGTGGCGCAGGAACTCCTGGCGCACCTGAGGGCAATCGAGGTTCAGGTCGCCGGGCAGGATCATGTCCAAGTTAGCCTCGCTGCTGTAGAGGTCCTCGATGGCGCTGGCCAGCAGGCGCAATACGCCACGGGTGCGCTGGAAGGAGGAGAAGGTGCTCCACTTCTCATAGAGGATATCGATGACATCGGGGTGGAAGGGATAGGCCAGCTCCATCTTTTCGCGATAGCGCACGTCCCGCGCCTTGGCCGGGAGCTCGTCCTTGTGCTCCTG